>CAYPJC010000036.1:0-10789 GCA_964410855.1 uncultured Flavobacteriales bacterium
GACAAAAAGTGTTGACCTATTATATAGATTATTATATAGGAGACACAATAAAGTGGAAGATTTTGAAATAATTGTACCTGAACAAATCCTTCAACAGAAAAAACAAACCGATGACATTTTTAACATTTTACTTGGCGTTATTGCTGCTATTTCATTACTCGTTGGTGGAATTGGGATTATGAATATCATGTTAGCTTCCGTCTTAGAAAGAATAAAGGAAATAGGCCTTAGAATGGCTATAGGCGCAACAAAACAAGATATTAAACAACAATTCGTTTATGAGTCTGGCTTGATTTCATTAATTGGAGGAGTAATCGGAATTTTTCTTGGAATAATTTTATCTTATATAGCTGAATGGACAACGGGCACCTTAACCTTAATATCTGCTTGGAGCGTTGCAATATCTTTCTTTGTTAGTGCATTTATAGGAGTTATTTTTGGGTATATGCCAGCAAAAAAAGCAGCAGAGCAAGATCCTTTTCATTCATTAAGACATAATTAAAATGAAGAAATTTCTTATATTAAATATTATCCTATTTCTAACACATGACCTTATTTCACAAGACAAATTATCTTTAAAAAATGTAATAGAAATTGCCAAGGAAAAAAGTATTAGAAGTAAACAAATTAAGAATAGATATGAAAATTCCTATTGGAGAAACTTCTCCTATAAAAGACAATTTTTACCTGCTTTAAGTTTAAATGGAACATTACCTCAAATACAGCGCTCTATTTCTCCAGTAACCCAAAATGATGGTAGTGAAGTGTTTGTTGACCGAAATTTAGTCTCGAATAGCGCAGACTTAACCATAAATCAAGTAGTTCCATTAACAGGTGGTAACTTCTTTGCTAGAACTGGACTTGAAAACATTAGACTTACAGGAAGCACGAATTCTGTTAACTGGTTGAGTCGACCTATTGAAATTGGATATTCTCAAAACATATTTGGATTCAATCAAATTGCATGGGAAAAGAAAGTTGAGCCTCTTTATTTTAGTGAAGCTGATTTACTAAAAATAGAAGAAATAGAGGCGTTATCCATAGAAGCAGTTAACCGTTATTTCGACTTACTTAGAGATCGACTTAGTATGGAAAATGCAAATAAAAACTTATTAAATAATGATACAATATACAAAATTGGAAAAGGGAGATATTCATATGGTAAAATCTCAGAGAATGAAATACTTCAATTGGAGCTATCCTTGCTAAACTCAGATATAGCTTATGAAAGACAAAAGCTAAACAATGAACTAAGCAGACAAAAATTAGCAACTTTTTTAGGCTACTCTTCTCAACAGAAACTAGAACTTACATTAGATACAATTATTCCTGAATTTGAAGTAAATCTTGTAGACGCATTGAATTATGCAAACCAATATCATTCAATAATTGTCAAACAGAAAAGAGAAGCAACAGAAGCACAAATGACGATTGCCAGAGTTAAAAGTGAAAATAGAGTGAATCTAAATCTTTTTGCTTCCTTTGGTCTAAGTCAAACAGCAGACAATATAAACGATGCTTATCAAGATCCTCAAAACCAGGAATTCATTTCTATGGGTGTAAATATGCCAATTGTTCAATGGGGTTTAGGAAAAGGAAGAGTGAAACAAGCACAAGCTAATGCAGAATTAGTTAAGTCTACAATTGAACAAGAAAAAATTGATTTTGAACAAGGTATTTATGAAAAGGTAGCCAGATTTAACTTAAACAAAAAACAATTAAAAGTCAGTAAAAGAGCAAATGAAGTTGCTGATAGGAGATTTGAAGTTACTAAACAACGGTATCTTTTGGGAAAGATTTTAATAACAGATTTGCAAATTGCACAACAAGAAAAAGATCAAGCTTTAATAAGGTATATAAGTTCTTATCGCTCTTTTTGGAACTCATATTATGATATCCGAAGAACTACACATTATGATTTCGAAACTGGGAAGGTAATTGAGAATAAAATTTAGTCTTTTAGTTTATTATTACTATGATGGCGTTCGGAGTCTCGCAAAGTTTTCTTTTCTAGATTTCTCTTTAGGGCTGATTCTAAATCCACTCCAGTCTGATTTGCTAAACAGATCAACACAAATAAAACGTCAGCCAACTCATCGCCCAAATCTTTGTTTTTATCGCTCTCCTTTTCAGACTGTTCTCCATATCTCCGGGCAATAATTCGAGCCACCTCACCCACTTCCTCAGTTAGTTGAGCCATATTGGTCAGTTCGTTAAAATAACGAACCCCATATTTTTTTATCCAATTATCAACAGCCTCTTGGGCTTCGTTTATCATCATTATTCTTTGTTTTTAGAATCCATGCTAATAGTCACCGGTCCATCATTGACCAAACTCACTTTCATATCTGCTCCAAAAGTTCCAGATTCAATTGGTGTGCCCATTAATGCATTTAGTTGCAACTTAAACTGGCCATATAATTTTTCTGCATGAGCAGGATTAGCTGCCCGCATAAAAGAAGGGCGGTTCCCCTTTTTTGCGCGGGCATGCAATGTAAACTGACTCACTACCATCAGTTCTCCGCCTACTGTTTTTATACCGTGATTCATGTGTCCAGAATCATCACTAAAAATGCGCATAGCAACCACTTTTCGTGCCAGCCACTCCACATCTTCCATTCCATCAGTCTCTTCAATTCCAACAAATACAAGAAGTCCTTTTTTTATAAGGCCCACTTCCTCCGCATTCACTTCTACTTTTGCTTCTTTTACTCGTTGTATTATTAACCTCATTGTTTGCTAGTTTCTTTATCTCCCTCAAAATTTAGTATTATCAGTAACCTTTCTGACGATAATTTTCTTCTTCATCTTCTTTATAAATCGATAAATAATTCAGATACCTTGTTTTTGGAATATCACCCATTTCAACAGCATCTTTAATGGCACATTTAGGCTCATTAACGTGAACACAATTATTGTATTTACAATCATTTATTCTTACTCGCATTTCTGGAAAATAATGAGACAATACTCCACGATCCATTTCAACATTCCCAAACCCTTTAATACCGGGAGTATCTATTATCTTACCTCCAAACGGCAACTCGAAAAGTTCGGCAAAAGTGGTAGTATGCTGTCCTGTTTGATGATAGTCCGAAATCTTGTTAACTCTTAAATTAAAATTTGGATCTAGTTGGTTGATCAACGTACTTTTCCCAACACCTGAATTTCCAGCAAATATGGAGACTTTATCTTTCATCAATTCTTTGAGATCTTCTATTCCCTTCTCTTTAATGGCTGAGACTTCTAGTTGCTCATACCCAACTTTTTTATAAATTTCTTGCCACCTGCTAAGCTCTGCTTGCTGTGTTACTGAATCAAGAATGTCAATCTTGTTGTAAACTAATATCGTAGGTATCCTAAAAGCTTCTGCCGCAACTAAAAAACGATCAACAAACCCTAATGTAGTAACAGGGTCTTCTATAGTAATGACTAAGAACAAGCAATCAATATTTGCAGCAATGATTTGAATCTGCTTTGATAAGTTTATTGATTTTCTAACAATGTAATTGCTTCGCTCTTCAATGGTGTGTATTATGCCTTCCTCTCCCACTAAATCGTACAATACATGATCCCCGACAGCCAAAGGGTTAGTGCTTTTTATTCCCTTTATTCGAAATTTCCCTTTTAATCTGGCACTAATCCGCTCTTTAGCTTCTGTCTCAATTTCGTACCAACTACCTGTTGACTTTACAACTAACCCTTTCAAATGTCCTTATAGTTTAGCTTTTAAAATTAGTAAATTCGTCTTGCAAAAAATAAAAATATAAATGTCTATTGTAGTTAAAAATGTTAGCAAGAATTATGGAAACCAAAAGGCTTTAGATCGTGTAAGTTTTGAAATACATCCTGGTGAAATTGTAGGATTTTTAGGCCCTAATGGGGCTGGCAAGTCAACCATGATGAAAATAATAACTGGTTTTATTCCAGCTACTGAAGGAGAAACATCTGTTTGCAACTTAAACATCGAAAAAGACCCTCTTGCGATAAAAAGAAAAATAGGCTACTTAGCCGAACAAAATCCGCTTTATTATGAGATGTATGTTCGAGAATATTTATTTTTTATAGCAGGCATTTTTAAACTTGACAATCCAAAAGAACGGATTAATGAAATAATTGAAACAGTAGGACTCTCCATTGAGCAAAATAAAAAAATTGGAGAACTTTCAAAAGGATATAAGCAGCGAGTAGGATTAGCACAAGCACTAATTCACGACCCTGAAGTTTTAATCTTAGATGAGCCAACTACAGGCCTAGATCCAAACCAATTAGAAGAAATAAGAGGGTTGATAAAAAAAATTGGAGCAAAAAAAACAGTTATGCTTTCTACCCATATCATGCAAGAAGTAGAAGCCATTTGTGACCGAGTGATTATTATAAATAAAGGAAAAATTGTTGCTGATGATAAATCATCTAATCTAAGTGCTTTATTCAGCAATCAAACCATAATAAAAGTTGAATTTGACGGGCCAATTTATCAGGCAGAGTTGAATTCAATCAATGGAATTAGTTCCATCGAAAACCAAGGCGGTAATACATGGATTATTAAAACAGATTCAAGTAAAGACATTAGAAGTGACCTTTTTCAATTTGCAGTAAGTCATAACTTATCGGTTTTAACCTTACAAAAAGAGTCCGTTAAACTGGAAGATATTTTTAAGCAATTAACTACTCAAGAAATACAGTAGCGAAAATTCTGAATTCTTTTAGCAATTCGTATTTTAGCAAACCCAAAATTTAATATACCATATATGCCATATTTATTTACCTCTGAATCAGTCTCAGAAGGACATCCAGACAAAGTAGCAGATCAAATATCTGACGCTCTTATTGATAACTTTTTAGCGTTTGATCCCGAATCTAAAGTAGCTTGCGAAACCTTAGTTACTACAGGTCAAGTTGTTCTTGCTGGGGAAGTAAAATCAACAGCCTATTTAGATGTTCAAGTTATTGCTAGAGACGTCATTAACAAAATAGGATACAATAAGAGTGAATATATGTTTGATGGGAATAGTTGTGGTGTATTTTCAGCAATTCACGAACAATCTCCAGACATTAACCAAGGAGTAGAAAGAACTAACCCAGAAGACCAAGGCGCAGGTGATCAAGGAATGATGTTTGGTTATGCTACCAATGAAACCGAGAACTACATGCCTTTGGCATTAGATTTATCACATTTAATTCTTAAGGAACTTGCTGATTTAAGAAGAGAAAACAAAGAAATAGACTATTTAAGACCTGACTCTAAGAGTCAGGTAACACTTGAATATTCAGATGATAATGTCCCTCAAAAAATAGTTGCAATTGTTGTTTCTACACAACATGATGATTTTGTTAAAGACGGCTCAAAAAAAGATAATGATGATACAATGCTTGCTAGAATCAAAGCAGATATTATAAATATTTTAATGCCAAGAGTAGTTGCTAAATTACCAGAAGACATTCAAAAATTATTTACGAATGACATTGTATATCACATAAATCCAACAGGAACTTTTGTAATTGGCGGCCCACATGGTGATACCGGATTAACAGGTAGAAAAATTATTGTGGATACTTATGGCGGTAAAGGAGCTCACGGTGGTGGAGCTTTTTCTGGAAAAGATCCAAGTAAAGTTGATCGTTCTGGTGCTTATGCGACAAGACACATTGCTAAAAATGTTGTTGCTGCTGGCTTAGCTGACGAAGTATTGGTTCAAGTTGCATATGCCATTGGTGTTGCAAAACCAATGGGCTTATATGTAAACACTTACGGAACTTCTAAAGTAGATATGTCTGACGGAGAGATGGCGTCTAAATTAGCCGATATCTTTGATATGAGACCGTATGCAATTGAGCAGCGATTTGCTTTAAGAACACCAATTTATTCTGAAACTGCGGCTTACGGTCACATGGGCAGAACTTGTGAAATAGTTAAAAAGACCTTCACTCCTCCAAATGGTGAAAAAATAAGTATGACAGTGAAATTATTTCCTTGGGAAGAATTGAATTATGTAGATAAAATAAAAACAATTTTTGGACTATAGCAGCCCATTTAAAAAGCAAAAAGCCCTTTTAGATTAATCTAAAAGGGCTTTTTGCTTTTTAAAACTTATTTCTTTCGAAAAAACAATTGAATTGGTACGCCTGTGAAATCAAAATTTTCTCTCAACCTATTTTCTACAAAACGCTTATAGGCCTCTTTTATATATTGAGGATGGTTGCAGTAAAAAACAAAAGTTGGTTTATAAGTAGGCAACATCGCAACAAATTTTATCGAAATAAATTTTCCTTTAATTGAAGGAGGGGGCATTGAATCCAATATTGGAAGCATGACCTTGTTCAACTGGTTCGTACTTATTTTTTTTATCCTATTCTCATAAACATGAACTGCTTCTTTTAGCACGTCAAAAATCCGCTGTTTTTCGGTCACAGAAGTAAAAACAATTGGAACATCTGTAAAAGGCGCTATTTTCTTTAAGATATTACCTTTGAATTCCTTCATGGTATTTGATTCTTTATTATCTATCAAATCCCATTTATTAACCATGATGACTATCCCTTTCTTATTCTTCATAGCCAAGCTATAAATATTCATGTCTTGGGCCATCATTCCCTCCGTAGCTTCAATTAATAAAACACAAACATCTGAATTTTCAATTGCTCTTACCGAGCGCATAACAGAGTAAAACTCAACATCTTCATCTACTTTTGTTTTCTTTCTGAGCCCTGCAGTATCTGTTAAAATAAAATCAAAGCCAAAGGCATTATATCTAGTTCCAACAGCATCACGAGTTGTTCCGGCGATGGGTGTAACTATATTTCTTTCTTCACCAATTAACGTATTTAGGAATGAAGACTTTCCAACATTAGGGCGACCAACTATAGCAATTCTTGGTACGTCAATTTCTTCCTCATTTGGATCATCTTCAAATTCTAGTATAACCTTATCTAATAAGTCGCCAGTTCCACTGCCACTTACACTTGATATATTATGCACATCTCCTAATCCAAAAGCATAAAATTCTGCAGCATCACCAGTTCTAGTATGATTATCTACTTTATTTGCAACAACAAAAATCGTCTTCTTTGACTTCCGTAATAAGTTAGCAACTGCAAGATCCAAGTCAGTTATCCCAACAGTTACATCTACTACAAACAAAATCACATTTGATTCTTCTAATGCAATGATAACCTGTTTTCTTATTTCACCTTCAAATTCATCCCCAGATCCACGAACAAAACCTCCGGTATCAATTACAGAAAAATCTCTACCTCCCCAGGTGGCCTTGCCATATTGACGATCTCTAGTTACACCACTAGATTCATCAACTATCGCTTTTCTGCTCTCAGTTAATCGATTAAATAAAGTCGATTTCCCAACATTAGGGCGCCCAATTATTGCTACTATATTTCCCATAAAATTTACAAATAACCAAATCTCTTTAATTGATTTTCATCGTTTCTCCAATCCTTATTCACCTTAACAAATAACTCTAGAAATATCTTCTTTTGTAAAAACTCTTCCAAGTCTTTACGCGCAAGAGTTCCGACCTTTTTTAGCATCTTCCCTGCTTTGCCAATAATTATTCCTTTCTGGCTTTCACGAGATACATATATAATTGCTCGAATCTTAATAATTTCAGCTTCTTCCTTAAATGATTCAACTTGAATTTCAATTGAATAAGGTATTTCCTGTTTATATAAAAGCAATATTTTTTCCCTGATTTTCTCCTCCACAAAAAACCGTTCAGATTTATCTGTCAAGCTATCTTTAGGGTAATATGGAGGACTTTCTGGAAGTATTTCTATGATTTTATTTATTAAGTTATCTACATTAAAAGAATGCAGTGCAGAAATAGGTAAAATACTTGCCTTTGGTAATTGAGTGTTCCATCGACTAATTTCTTCTTCCAATTTTCCCTGATCTGACAAATCAATCTTATTCAAGAGAACAATCAAAGGAACCTCTGTCTTATTTAAAAAATCGTTCAATCGTTCGTCTTTCAACTTTTGTTGACCACATTCCAACATGAGTAAAATAATGTCAGCATCTTTTAAAGATGAGTACACGAATTTCATCATCCCCTCTTGCAATTTGTATGCAGGGTCAATAATCCCTGGGGTGTCAGAATATACTATCTGATAGTTTTCTTCATTAACTATTCCAAGGATTCGATGACGTGTTGTCTGTGCTTTGGGGGTAACAATGGACAACTGCTCGCCTACCAATTGGTTCATCAAGGTTGATTTCCCAACATTAGGGTGACCAATAATATTTACAAACCCTGCTTTATGCTTCATTATTTTTTTATTTCATCGAGACAAAGGAACGAATTATTAAAATCCTAATTACTAAGTTATAGACACTAAAAAAGCCCTACTATAAGCAGGGCTTTTTTTTAGTAGCGGGGACCAGACTCGAACTGATGACCTTCGGGTTATGAGCCCGACGAGCTACCAACTGCTCCACCCCGCAATATTTCGTTGGTAAAATTTCTTTTGGGACTGCAAATATACCCTTAATTAAAACTCTGACGAAAAAGATATCAAAATAATATGGTGATAATCTCATTAATATTTTGCCGCAATAAAATGATTTAATAATTACTTTAGTGAACTGAATGGGATTTTTTTATAGCATTGGTGAATACTTTATATTGATGGGGAGGACTTTCCAAAAACCATCCAATTTAGCGCTTTACCGTAAGCAAATTGTTTACGAAATGGACTCCTTAGGTTTGGGCTCATTTGGCATCATTACTATCATTTCTGTTTTTATGGGTGCAGTTATTTCTTTGCAAACTGCTTCCAATATAGATAGCGCCCTTATTCCCGCCTACACAGTTGGCTTTACCGCTCGACAATCAATGATATTAGAGTTTTCCCCTACTATAATTGCTCTAATTCTTGCTGGAAAAGTAGGCTCTAACATTGCATCTGAAATTGGCACAATGAGAGTGACCGAGCAAATTGATGCATTAGAAATCATGGGTATTAATTCTGCATCTTATTTGATTTTGCCTAAAATAATAGCTACCATATTTATTAATCCATTCTTGGTGGTTTGGAGTATGTTTATTGGAATTTTTGGTGGCTATATGGTAGCATATCTTTCTGGCGTTGTTACTACAGAAGAATATATTTATGGAATTCAATATGATTTCAAAATTTTTGGCATTTATTATGCCTTAATTAAAACACTATTTTTTGCCTTTATTATTACCTCCATACCTTCCTATTTTGGATATTATGTAAAAGGCGGCGCTCTAGAAGTTGGAGCAGCTAGCACAAAGGGTGTTGTAAATAGCAGCATTGTTATCCTAATAGTGAATTACATTTTAACCCAACTATTATTAATATGATTGAGTTAAAGAACATATCGAAATCATTTAATGGGGTAGCTGTAATTAACGATGTAAGCGTTAATTATCAGAAAGGTAAAATAAACTTAATCATTGGTGCCAGTGGTTCTGGCAAATCTGTTTTAAACAAATGCACCGTTGGCCTATTAGAACCTGACAAAGGAGAAGTTTATTATGAGGGAAAGAACTTTACCGCTATGAATACGAACGATCGGAAAGAAGTTCGCAAGGAAATAGGAATGCTATTTCAAGGTGGTGCTTTATTTGATAGTTTAACTGTTGAAGAAAATATTAAATTCCCACTTCGGATGCATTCAAAGATGAATGAAGAAGAGATGGATGACAGAGTCAATTTTTGCCTTAAGCGAGTTGATTTAGATGGAGTAAATGATCGCTTTCCTTCAGAGATTAGTGGTGGAATGCAAAAAAGGGTAGGCATAGCGAGAGCTATTGCTCTAAAGCCAAAGTATTTGTTTTGTGATGAGCCCAATTCAGGCTTAGATCCAAGAACTGCTATTTTGATTGACAACCTCATCAAAGAAATAACTGAGGAATTTCAAATTACCACTATTGTGGTTACACATGATATGAATTCCGTTATGGAAATTGGCGATCATGTAATCTTTATCTATAAAGGAAAAATTCATTGGAAAGGAAGTAAAGACAACATCCTTTCATCTGAAAATAAGGAACTAGCTGATTTAGTCTTTGCTTCAGATTTAATGAAAAAAGTTAGAATGCGATAGACTAATTAATTTTTATGCAAAAAAAAAGCCCTCACTAATTTAGTGAGGACTTTCTTCATTATATAACTAAGTGATTATTTAAGAACTACTTTCTTCAATAATTTTTCATTTTCATTTTCAAGAGTTACAAAATAAACTCCTTTATCAAGATTTGATAAATCTAATCTCTCAGTTGTTGGTCCATTAACTGTTATTAAACCTGTGTAAACAGATTGTCCTAACATGTTCCTAACATTTAAGGTATAGTTTGTAGCAACCTCAGTAGTAATACTCAAAGTCAATTCGCCATTACTAGGATTTGGATTAATTCCAAATGTTGCATTAACTCTTTTCGAACTTGCAGCAGAAGTTGAAAAATTTAGATTTCCCATATTTAATCTAATAGCTGGATTTGTTCGAACCCATCCCCATCCATTAGCTGGGGCATGAGCTAAATATAGAAAGGTAACAAGTGGAATTTGTAAAGCTGCAGATGAAGCATCGTTTTGAACCTCAAATGTTGACCCCATTGGAAGTGTAGTAACTTCCCAACCAACTGCATACTGACCTGAATCTAATCCACCTGTAACTGGATCTACTGCTGTTCCAGTAGTTAAACTCAAGGTAATGAAATTCCCTAAATCACCTGAAACAACTGTGTAAGGAGAAAATGTTGAAGCAACTTCGTTTCCAAATGCTCCATCAACGCCACCAGTAGCT
>CAYPJC010000037.1:0-1813 GCA_964410855.1 uncultured Flavobacteriales bacterium
AGGCTTCGGAAAAATACCCTCAAAAAAGGATTTAAACGATTTAGAAAACCAATCTGCTTCCTTGGTTTTCAGTTCTGATAATGAGATTATTGGTAAATTTTATAAGGAAAATAGGACTGTTATTCCTTTTAATCAACTACCAGAGAATTTAATTCATGCTTTAATTGCCACTGAAGATTCTCGATTCTATGAACATACAGGTATAGATGGCAAGAGCTTAGTACGTGTTTTGGTAAAAACAATATTACTTAAGAATAAGCGATCGGGAGGTGGGAGTACCTTAAGCCAACAATTAGCAAAAAACTTATACGGCAGAAAGAATTATGGAAAAGTGACTCTATTAGTCAACAAACTAAAAGAAATAATTTTAGCCAACCGTCTTGAAAACACCTATACGAAAGAACAAATATTAACGCTATATCTCAATACTGTATCATTTGGAGAAAATACATATGGAATTGAGGTTGCTTCTCACCGATATTTCAATAAAGAAGCAATTCATTTAAAAACAGAAGAGTCAGCAGTATTGGTTGGTCTGCTAAAAGCAAACACTTATTATAACCCAAGACTTTATCCGGAGCATTCTATATTTAGAAGAAATGTGGTATTGTCTCAAATGAATAAATATGATTACATACAACAGAAAGAAAGTGATTCTTTAAAGAGTTTACCTCTTGTATTAAGTTATACGAATGTTTCCAAACTCGATCAAACAGCTTACTTTCTAAGCCAGGTTCGTTCGGAAAGTGAAAAAATAATCAACTCTTATAATTTAGCAAACAATACAAACTATAAGCTTAAAAGTGATGGATTAAGGGTAAAAACGACTTTAAATTTAGGTTTACAAAAAAGTGCGCTAAAGGCAATGGAAATGCATTTATCAAAAATGCAGGAATTAATCAATAAACAATACAAAAGGAATCCATCTAAGGCAGCCTTAAGTTCGTTGACTAAGAAGTTGGTTGAAAAAGAAAGAATTGACCTGAGTGATACCTCAAAAGAGGCACGATTCATTTTTAATTGGGATGATGCCGCTGCTGCCCAAAAAATTTCTATCCAAGACAGTATAAAACACATTTTAAAACAATTGCATGCGGGCATAATTGGCTTAGACCCTAAATCCGGGGCAATTAAAACCTATGTCGGAGGAATCAGTCATCAATATTATCCTTATGACCAAGTAAAAGCTAAACGACAACTGGCCTCTACCTTTAAGCCAATACTTTATGCTTTAGCTCTCGAGAGTGGCTTTAATTCATGTGATTACCTGAGTAATGAAGAAATCGTCTTAACGGACTACAACAATTGGTCACCTAAAAATTATGATAAAGAAACAGGCGGAAAATACTCTTTTGCTGCTGCATTGGCTTTTTCAAAAAATATTCCAACGCTCAGGCTTTTCTTTGAAGTAGAATGGGAGAAGTTGGAGAATATATGGACAAACATGGGGTTTGAGGCATCTTTAAGTCAAGACCCTTCGGTTATCTATGGAACAAATTCAGTTAGTCTATTGGAACTTGCGACAGCTTACAGTGCATTTAGTAATGGAGGGTATAAGATAAACCCTTATTCCATCACATCAATCGAAACAAAAGATGGGGAGATTCTATACAGTCATCCAGTAGAAAAACTGAAAAGAATAATTTCAAATGAAACTGCCTTAACCATCAATGAAATTTTAAATAAAGCGATTAGAGAAGGAACTGGTATAGCCATCCCAAACAAGTATGGAATAAAATATCCTTTTGCTGGAAAAACTGGAACTTCTCAAAACTATGCTGATGCTTGGTTTTGCATTTACAATAGGGACATG
>CAYPJC010000037.1:1853-5329 GCA_964410855.1 uncultured Flavobacteriales bacterium
ATTGATTCATTTCGATAATGGCGGTTATGGATCTGGAAGCAGGCTTGCGTTGCCATTAATTGGAAAAACACTTGAATTAGAAAAAGACAAACAATGGATTATGGCAGGTTTGGAGATGACAAATAACATCGATTGCCCCAATTTTATTGAAAATAATGGACTAGACAATTTATTGAATCTATTTAAGAAGAAAGAGACTCAAATAAGTGATGAAAGAGAAAAATTGAGAAAAAAGAAAAAGCGTAAAAATTTCTTTAATAAACTACTTGGGAACGATTAAGCAGATTTGGCAAGAGATCATTCATTCTTATTAATATAAAACAATAACCCTATTGTTAAATTTAAGGATGAAAAATCGGCATCTGTTCTCAAATTTGTAGATTGAGTGTTTCCATTATTATCTTCAACATATGTAGATGCATCAACATCATAATCAGCGAACAAATATTGTGCATTGAAATCCAACATGATATTATCGCTAAGTTCAAATAATACACCAGCAGAGAGGTTAAACATTAAAGTTATAGCTGTTTCATATGAAGTAACTGTAGTAACTTTGTCTTGGCCGCTAGTTAAATTAGCTGTAACTGTTGGAACACTAAACCAACTTGCGCCAACACCAGGTTTTGCATAAAAAAAAACACCATTAGCTCCTGTTATTAATTTTAAACTTGCAAAGGCAGTTGTATTCGTATAATTCCCAACGTTAATAGACGTTTGTAAATTACTCCCAGGAAGTAATTGTTGAATTTGACTTTTAAACACTCTAGAAAATACTTCTTGGTCAACTGAGTAGGATGCTCTTGAGAAATCAAAATCTACTAATACATTTTTAGCGATTGGAATACCCAAGCTAAAGCCACCAATAATTCCATTTTGAGCAAAGCCTGCGGAAGCTGAATTTGTTGATTCAGCAAATGCCCCTTGTGGAAGGGCAGCTCCTGCAACAATTCTTATGCTTAAACGGTCTTCTTGCGCTACTAAGTATTGAGAAATTAGTATTAATCCAAGGGCTAGTAATCTTTTCATCATACAAAAAAAATGAAAAAATAAGCACAATAGCAAATTACAAAAACTATAACTTTATCTGTGAATATACCTTATACCTAAGTTTAGACTGTACCCTGCCCCGTCATTTGAAGAGTTTATAAAGTCAGCGTACGATAATTCGATGCCAATTTTTTGAGTTATTTGATACTTAGCTCCTATTCCTAGTTGCAAAAACCATTGTGATAAACCAAGCTCATTCTCATCATTTACCATCACGTTTTCGTAGCGCGGAGAATATTGTGTAAATACATAGATCGTTGATTTAGAAGTAGGGAAATAGCTAAAAAAGGCACTTAAAGGAGTTCTAAAAAAATCATTCTCGTTTGAACTATTTCGATTAAATCGATACAACATGTCAGCCTCTAAAAATACTTGAAAATGCTCCCCAATTGATTGGTCAAAAAACAACTGAGTGAACCATGTATAACGATCATGAGAAATGAAAAAAGGCGATTCTTGATCTTTTGCAACAGGTATTAAAAAGGTAGACTGAATAGAAAGTCGTGAAATCTTTTTAAAGGGAACAATCTTAATTCGAGGGCCAATTGATGAGACAATTGTCTTTCTATAAGAAGTAGATTCGTCATTGAAAAAATCAGATGGATTATCAGTAGAATCTCCATATCTAGCAGATGTTATATTAACATCAACACCAACATTAATTCTTTTTATTTTAGGTAAGCCAGAAGTAATTTGTATCAAAGAATTAAAAAAAGCTTGGGATTGGTTCAATTGAACTTCTTCTCCACTACTATTGCGAATTGAATTTTGATAATAAAGACTATTGAAGATATTTACCTCATATTCTCCCCACGAGAATAATGCTGATGGGGTAAATAGTTGTAAATTACTTTTTTCATTAGTTTTTTCTAATTTATCATTAGAATTATAGGTGCTAGTTGAGTTAATACTCCAGTCGTAATCGTAATAAGACGTTTTAGTCCCTAAAGGAATTTTAACTGTTCTGAACCGATTGATATATTCCAATTTATTTTTAGATTTCTTTAAAAAATCGGACGAATACCATTTAAAAATTTGAGAGAGCTTAACTTCCTGGTCACTGCTTGAATATCGAATGAAAGTTTGATCATTTAAGGCAATGGAAGTTTGAAAATCCAATAGGCTATCCAAGTTTTTTGAAGTAAATGCATAATTTGCTATCGGAGGACAGCCTTTTGCACCACACACCAATACAAAATGTAATCTAGGATCTTCTTTGGGGTTAAGCTTTTGTTTTTCTATTTGATTTAGGCTTACTTTTTTTCCTAGTAAGGTGTGATTATTAGCCGTAAAGAAGCCTGCAATTTCTTGAGGAGATTGCGTAGGACGTGCCTTAACCAAGCCATCAATTACAAATAAATTGTATGCATTGATATAAAAAGTTTTTAATTCTTGCTCCTCATTTCCTGCAAATTCCTCCATTCCATAGAGCTGAATTAATTGGTCTAATTCAGTCGAATTTTCTACAATACTTGAATAATCAACTAATCCTGATTCTACATATTTACCAAAGAATTCACTTGTTGGCAGTTCTAAGTCTGTAATTTGAGTGAATGCATCAAGATTGAAACCAATTGAAATGAGTGCTACAATAAATAGCTTCTTCATTAATTGGTTTTGTAAAGCCCTCTGACTTCCATACCCATATATGACCCCTTAACCCGAAGCTCATTATCCAGAAGGCCTATAACTTCTGCTATATATTCATTAGACGAACCTCTGTCGAAAACTATTTTTTTATTAGAATAATCCAGTTCCCAACTTCCATTTCGACTCATCATATTGTCTTCTGCACCACAAAGTTGACCTCCTTGATAGCTATAGGTGCCATCTTTAAAAATTAACATCACATCATCTAGTCTGCAATTTGTAAATACAGAAGAGCCAGCTAACGTAAAAAGACTTGTACTCCACTGTTTGGAAACAGAGTCTGTTAAAAGCATTCTAAAATTCATAGAATCCGTTGCAGTAATGGTTCCATTATCAACTTTACTTACTACATTCCCGCTGGCGTCAGTTGCATTTGTATTATCTTCCTCATCCGCAACAGTGCAAGAGGTAAAAAAACTAATCATTAAAACTCCTAGAAACAATACTTTGTTGGTCTTCATAATTCTATTTTTAATTGTCAAAAATAAGGCCAATTCTTCCTAAATTCTTTTTCGATGTGCCCAATTGTAATGCAGGTGACATTAGCTTAATGTAAATTAAAGAAACAAAAAGTATATTTAATTGCAAATAAAATACTTAACTTATATTTATAATATTATTCTAATAATATTAATAAAAAATTTCAATGTATCAATGTTTTTAACTGTTTTAATGAAGAAACGGCAGCACTCAAAACACTCCTCTTATATTTAAATAGGACAAACAAAATGATACACAGTAACAAACTTTTATTATGACTCTTGTGAATGTGTTCG
>CAYPJC010000037.1:5351-10689 GCA_964410855.1 uncultured Flavobacteriales bacterium
ACGAAGCAGAGACTCAGGAATTCTACTGATTAAAAAAAATGTTTGGAGATCAGCTCAGTCCATTGTTGGCATTTCGTTGTTTGTTTCCTTTCTACTAAAAGGAGTAATTAAAAAAATTAAATCCAAGTATTGATACTTGGATTTAATTTTTAACATAAAGAAGTTAATTTCGTTTGGCACCTTGCATTTGTTCTAATACTTGGTCTAAACTAAAACTACCAACTTTTTGTCGTTGAGGATAATCCTTAAATGTTTCTAAAAACTCTCCAATTTTTGCTTGTGCAGGGACTACTACAAACATGCGATTTGCCATCCAATGATTGTAATCTTCCGAGCTGTGCTGAGCTTTTTCAAATGGGTCACCATACATATCCATTAGCATTGGAAACCTCAAAGTAGTATATGGTTTTTGCCATACATCAAAACCGTGATTTTCTTGAATTTTAAAATGGATTTTCCATCTCCCATATCTAAAAGCGTTTAAACTGCCATCATCATCAAAGTAATAAATTTCTTTTCTTGGGCTTTCAGTAACTTCTCCAGTCAATAGGGGTAACATATTGTAGCCGTCCAAATGTACCTTGAAGTTTTTACCATTTGCTGTATGTCCTTTTAGTAATTTTTCTTTGACATCTGATTCTCCTGCAGCTGCTAAAAATGTTGGTAGCCAATCTTCACCAGAAAAAATAGCATTACTAATTTGCCCGGGTTTAATTTTTGCAGGCCATTTCACTAAACAGGGTGCTCTAAAACCACCTTCCCAAGTAGTTGCTTTTTCACCTCTAAAAGGAGTCATTCCTCCATCAGGCCAAAAAATTAATTCTGCCCCATTGTCTGTTCCAAAAATAACTATTGTATTTTCTTCAATTCCTAAATCTTCTAATGTTTTGGTCAACTCTCCAACAATTTTGTCAAGCTTCACCATGCCATCTGCATAAACACCTAAGCCCGTTTCTCCTTCGTCTTCTTCATTTAAGTGAGTCCAAACGTGGGTGAGTGTAGTATTGTACCAAACAAAAAATGGTTTGTCATCATTTACTGAATTTTTCATAAAAGAAATAGCAGCGTCTTTAGTTTCGTAATCAACTGTTTCCATTCTCTTTTTTGTTAATGGTCCAGTATCTTCAATTTTTCCGTCAGCATAAGAATGAATTACTCCTCTTGGTCCGAATTTCTTTTTAAATTCTGGATTCTTTGGGTAATCAGGATTTTCAGGTTCTTCTTCTGCATTCAAGTGATAAAGATTTCCAAAGAATTCGTCAAAACCATGATTTGAAGGTAGATGTTCGTCTCTGTCTCCTAAATGGTTTTTTCCAAATTGACCAGTTGCATAACCGTGATTTTTTAATAATTCCGCAATTGTTGGATCTAATTCACTTAAACCTTCTTTTGCTCCTGGCAATCCTACTTTAGTTAAGCCTGTACGATATGGAGACTGTCCAGTAATAAAGGCTGCTCTACCTGCTGTACAACTTTGTTGTGCATAGTAATCTGTAAACATAATTCCATCTTTACCAATTTGGTCAATATTAGGTGTCTTATAACCCATCATTCCCATATTATAGATACTTGGATTTGACCATCCAATGTCATCTCCCCAAATAACGAGGATGTTGGGTTTAGTGGTTTGCGCAAAAGTGCTTGTGCTAATTAAAGTCACCATCACAATAAATAAAAGTAGTTTTTTCATATTTTTTTTTTGAAAAACGAAGTTATGCTAATTCCTTCTAGAAAAAAAAATTATTTGATAATTGAAAGATTGATAACAAAACAATCTAAAGAATAATGAGCTTTTACATTGACACCTAAATTCTATAATTTAGTGCAGAATATTAAAAAAAGTACTGTAAACAAGTATTTCACTAAAATAGCGTCTTTTTGTTCAGTTAAGCCTACATTTCATAAAAGCCTCAATCTTGGTTACATCAATTACGATGTTGCTTTAAACTTTGTCAGTAAAGACACTAATTCCAATCTCAACACATGACGCATTATAGAATTTATTTTTTTTTCTTGCTAACGTTATTTTCCAGTGGATTTGCTGTTTCTCAAGAGCTTGAGCAAGAGTTAAAGGAAAAAGAGGAATTTAAACATCATGTATTTTCAATAACACTAGGCCACACTCATATCCCAAAAGGGTTCAATGGCAATTCCAAAGCGGGAAGTCTTATAGTACCATCTTGGGGCTTGAATTACACGTATAGATTTAATGAAAAATGGGCTATAGGTTCGCACAATGACATGGAAATATCTACCTATGTTATAGAGAATGGAGAAGGTACTGAGTTAGAAAGGGAAAGACCAATAATCATATCTTTGGTTGGTCTATATAGCCCTTTCAGATACACTTCTTTTATTATGGGCTTTGGAAGGGAGTTTGAAACAAATGAAAGCTTTTGGGTATTTCGAGCAGGTGTAGAATTTGAATTTGAATTGAATGATAAATGGGCATTTTCCCCTTCTTTAATTTTGGACTTAAAAGAAGATGTGTATGACTCCTGGACAATAGGGATTGGAATTCTAAGAATGCGGTGACTCTAAATAAATACTTAGATTATCAAAAAATATACCCTTTTGGTTTCTATTTCCATACAAAACCACTGTAACCACTAAAAAATAAATCAGATTAATGTAATTTTCGCCCAATCTAAAGGTGTAAATAATGAAAGAAAGTAGAATGCTGAATTACGTTAAAAATGTGTTAGATAATATGCCAATTGGATGGTTAAATCTAACAACTCACCGATTAGATATTTATGATGAGCGATTGGCAAAAACTCAATTTTTAGCTCAATTTGAAAGCTTATTTAATGCCAATAATTCTGAACCATCGGCACTCAGTGAAATACCCACTGCATATGATTACATCCGATTAGGTCATCCATTATCTTGTATCCTAGAATGGGTAATTGCACACTTAAATAATCTAGAACCCAATAATGTAATAAGTTTTTCATCAAAGACAATGCCTGTTATGGCCATTCTAAGAAAAAACGCACTAGATAATAAAAACACCCAAATCTTTTATACAGGCGAATTGCCAGACCTTTTTGATGTTGAAGTACTAAAAAGTGTTTATGGTTATAAATTTGATTTAAAGTATGTTGAAAAAATAGAAGACATTTCTGAGTTTAGCCTGTCCGTTCGGCAGGCAGGCGGGAGTACCATTTTCATTTCACAACAAGAAGAAATTTTCAATTTCAATCTCACCTCCAATATTGACTTTTTTATCAATATTCATCCTGACCTGGGGAGTGTTTTATTAGTGAATGGTGAAAAAAGTAATAGTTATATCTCTGAAATTCAGCATGTCAGAAGAAGAGAGACTATTGCCATGACGCCAGTTAACTCTCTTGATGCCTTAAAGACAATAATAGAGCAATCTTCTTTTAAAAATGAGACTTCCTTGCCGATAGACACGAAAAGTAGTGTCGAGGCTAACAAAAAACTTGTCTTGGATTCTATAAAAAAAATTACTGGTGCACCTACCAAGGCATTGGTTGGTTCTAGTGGATTATCTATTCAATATGCGATTATGATGGGCCTGATACACGATGCGCTAGAAAAGCATCAGGCCTCACCTGACGGTAGGCAAGGAAAGGCCATCAAATTTATAGTTCCCCAAAATTGTTATGGTGGAACAAATGACCAAGCAAGAAGAGTTGCTGCTTGTTTTGATAATGTTGAAGTGGTGGATTTGCAAGTAGATGGTGATAACGATATGGTTCAAAGCATTGATACCGTTTTAGCGAAAATGGCGCTTGAAGACGCTATTCCGTACATCATCGCTGAAATTCCTACAAACCCAAGAGTTGAAGTTCCTGACCTTTTAAAGTTAAAGGCTGTTTTAAGTAAAGTGCGTAAAACAAGTAAAGGTGAAGTGGCTATTGATCCAGTTTTTATTTTAGATCAAACGTTTTGTCCTAACGTACTCTTTTTAGGTGAAGCCGTGCCTGCCGGCAGGCAGGGCAAAATACTCTCAAACATTAGAGCCATCTCCTATGTTAGTGGATCTAAATTCCCAAGTGGCGGGCAATGTACTGCCGGCTCGTTAATCATTTTTTGGCTGTTTGCGACCGCGATTGTGTTGGAAATGAAAAAGCAGAGGCTTTGATGGAAAAAATAGAAATGCACCTAAACCTTTGCGATAACGAAGCTACAAGTCTTCAATATGAAATATTGGCAAGGCAATTGCCATCAATGAATCAACGGATTAAGGATGCCTATGCCAATACACTTGAATTTGTAAATTTTATTAAAGAGGCTTTACCATCTGCAAAAATCAATTTTGTTTCAGAAGAATTGGCAAATCAAGGTTTTACTCCATCGGTATTTTCATTAGATCTTCCCACTAAAGGCAATACAGATGAAGAGAAAGAAGCATATAAAAGAGCGTTAAATCATCAATTAATCAATTTAATGATTACTAAAATCCCCAATGAAAGTAAGTATTGTGTGAGTTATGGGCAGTTAAATGGATGTTATTGGACGATACCTGCAACATCTACTCAAGGAACGACTAAAGAAGGCTACAAAGATTATATTGCCCGTGTAGCACTTTCTCCAAACATGGACCTTGAGCTTCACAAAAAAGTATTTTTAGATTTTGTTGGAGAAATTTGAGTTTTATTGATAAATTTAGGTGAAATACGGATAATCATTAAAACTACCGCCAACAATGCCCATAAAATACATTCGCAAGAGCGAACCGACTGATAAACCGAAGCAATCAGAAGAGCTTTCTGATGTAAATCTTAAAGCCAAGACGATTGAAACGCTGAATAAAGAGAAACCAGTTAAACGAAACAAGAGACAAGCCACTGAAGAACAACTCAACAATCCGCTGCATGGCGTGAAACTGGCCCAGATTTTAGAACGTCTGGTAGAGCATTATGGTTGGGAGTATCTGGCAGAGCGTGTCAATGTTCGCTGTTTCAAATACAACCCTACGATGAAATCAAGCCTCGGATTTTTAAGAAAAGTGTCTTGGGCTCGAGAACATGTTGAGGATATCTATTTGGATATGTTGAAAGAAGGATAGATCTAAATAGTCATGGTAAAAACTAATTAATTTATTTTTACCAACCGAGATTTTGCAAATCTTTCTATTCTTAATTAAATAATAGTAATTGAATCTTCGAATTTCAATTTGGAGCACTCCTACCCTAGTTTATTTTGTAAAGATTGAAGCCTTTAAAAGCATCGAAAGAGTAATAAAAAAGGTATACTTTTGCACTTTTTTTATAAGGGAGTACTTTGCACCCAAAAGCTTAGCTGGCTATTTAGATAGATAAGATATGAAGAGAGTAAATGAATACAAGAAATTATTTAATGTTGA
>CAYPJC010000038.1:0-349 GCA_964410855.1 uncultured Flavobacteriales bacterium
TTCGCAATGACGATCTGATTTTTAGACGTTTAGTTTTTTGTCTTACATCAAACTCAGATTAAAAATTACAAATGTTGGTATTTAATTTTTTCAGAAATTAAATATCAACATTTGCATATTTCGCATTCTTCTCAATAAATTCTCTTCTTGGTGGCACTTCATCTCCCATCAACATAGAAAAGGTGTGATCTGCAGAAGATGCATTATCAATGGTAATTTGTCTTAGAGTTCGAACGCTTGGGTCCATAGTTGTGCTCCACAATTGTTCTGCATTCATCTCCCCTAGACCTTTGTATCGCTGAACTCCCACACTTGACTCTTTCCCACCCTTCTTAAGCTCTGCAACGGC
>CAYPJC010000038.1:372-10612 GCA_964410855.1 uncultured Flavobacteriales bacterium
TTCATCAGACCAGCAATATTTGGACTCCTTACCTTTCTTAACTAAGTATAGCGGTGGGGTTGCAATGTAAATATTGCCCCCTTCTACCAATTCTTTCATATGTCTAAAAAAGAATGTTAAAATCAAGGTTTCGATATGGCTGCCATCAATATCGGCATCACACATGATAATTACTTTGTGATATCTTAATTTAGAAGTATCTAATGCTTTTGAATCTTCTTCAGTTCCCACTTTTACACCAAGAGCAGTATAGATATTCTTAATCTCTTCATTTTCGAAGATTTTGTGATGCATTGCTTTTTCTACATTCAAAATCTTACCTCTAAGAGGCATGATCGCTTGAAATTTACGATCCCTTCCCTGTTTTGCCGTTCCCCCTGCTGAATCACCCTCAACAAGGTAAATCTCACATAAAGACGGATCCTTCTCTGAGCAATCTGCTAATTTTCCTGGTAAACCACCAATACTCATTACGCTTTTACGCTGCACCATTTCACGAGCTTTTTGAGCTGCATGTCTGGCTTGTGCCGCAAGCATAACCTTTTGAACAATTATTTTTGCATCATCCGGATGCTCTTCTAAATAATCCGTAAGCATTTCAGAAACCGCTTGAGATACTGAAGCGGATACTTCTCGGTTACCTAATTTGGTTTTCGTTTGACCTTCAAACTGTGGCTCCTGAACCTTTACCGAAATAATAGCCGTTAAGCCTTCACGAAAGTCATCACCAGAAATATCAAATTTCAATCTATCTAACATCCCAGATTCATCCGCATACTTTTTGAGTGTATGAGTTAATCCACGACGAAAACCTGATAAGTGAGTTCCACCTTCATGTGTATTAATATTGTTTACGTATGAATGTAAGTTTTCTGCATAAGAGGTGTTGTAAATCAACGCAACCTCAACTGGTACACCATTCTTTTCACCTTCAAAAGAAATTACATCTTTCACTAAAGGCTCACGGTTGCCATCTAAGTATTTGATAAATTCTTTTAGCCCTTCTGTTGAATGAAATGTTTCACCTTCAAACTCGCCATCCTCCTTTGTATTACGCCTATCAACTAAATGAATGACAATGCCTTTATTTAGATAGGCCAATTCCCGCAAACGACTGGCTAAAGTATCATAGCTATACTCTGTAATTTGGGTAAAAATTGTTGTATCTGGCTTAAAGGTCACCGTTGTACCACGTTTTTCTGTTTCACCAATTTCCTTTACAGGATATAACGCTTTTCCACGAACATATTCTTGTTCATATATTTTACCATCTCTAAAAACAGTTGCTCTTAAGTGTTCTGAAAGTGCATTCACACAACTAACACCAACACCGTGCAATCCACCAGAAACTTTGTAAGAATCCTTATCGAATTTACCCCCGGCACCAATTTTTGTCATAACAACCTCTAGCGCTGAAACACCTTCCTTTTTGTGGATGTCTACAGGAATACCACGACCATCATCTTCGGTTGTAATTGAATTATCTTCATTAATTATTACAGTGATGTTATTACAATGACCCGCAAGTGCCTCATCAATAGAGTTATCTACAACCTCATATACTAAATGATGCAATCCTCTTGTACCAATATCACCAATATACATCGATGGACGCATACGGACGTGCTCCATGCCTTCAAGGGCTAGGATACTATCGGCAGAATAATTATGCTTATTGAATTCTTCTTTTTTCTCGCTCATATTATCTATATAAATAACTGTCTACCAAAGTTAACTATAAGTATGGCCAAAAGCCTTAATATTCCTAGAAAAATGAGGGTTTTATTAACAAAGAATCAACAATTTAAGTACTGATTATCAGTTGCTTAAATTGTTAATTCTTAATCTTGAATTTTTAATGATTTGGACTATGAAAAAAAGTAACTTTTTTAATGGAATTTCAGTTAATTTCTATGTTAATCTTCGAGATATGCGGGCAAACTTAAAGAATGATCTTCACCCAATTGAATGCTCAGTCTTAAATTTTGAATTTCTAACATTTCTACTTCGGGATTGAATAAAGCTTTTGTTGGTTTTCTAATTTATCTAGTCGCTCCTTACCAACTCAATTTTTGATTGCGATACCTAGCTGTTCTGAGTTTATCGAATGGGTCGAAGTGTAGTGCGTGAAATAGAATAGAAAGGCCTTTTAGTGTGTATTAAAAGATACAAATTATAAACCTGAGTTCGATGTAAGAGTTTTTTTATTGTTCTAAAAATCAATAAATTACGTCATTGCGATGAGTGGAGTGCAACGAAATAAAGAAGCAATCTGTCATCTAACAGGCAGATTACTTCGTCGTACCTCCTCGCAAAGACGATAACAACAAAAAAGAATTTATAAATTAATCCTTTCTTAAGGGTCGACTAGGTAGTTTTTATAACAGTACCTGCACCAATCTACGGGAGAAAAAAAAGAGCATCAAAATATCCCACAGATAATCCTATAACTAAAGCCAACAACTAAAAACCGACTTTCAAAACCCATAAGTCAAACCTCCCCAAACATTAAAGCCTTGAAGGGGGTAGTTTTGGTACTTTTCATAGTTGATTCCCCCTATGTTATTGAAGTCAATAAAAGCTGACAATCGCTTTGTATATCGATATTCGAAACCAAGATTAATATCAAATATGGGGTCTAACGTTTGTTTGCTAAAAGCAAAAGTGCTAATTGCGCCATTTAACTGCTTTTCGATTCCTCTCGCATATTGTTCTCCCCAATAAAACATGTCAAGCTTAATTATAATCTTATTCTTCAAATTATAGCTTGCAGAGGTGGACAATTTAAGATTCGGTCTGTGCCACGCCTCTTCTTCCACCTTTGTTTTAAAATTACTGTAAGTTCCTTCGGCGTATACATTAATTTTTTCATTAAGATGATAGACTAATTCACCGTGAAACTTGGTCTCATCAATTTCATCATAGGTTAATTGAAAATCTTTGCTGACTGTAATAACAGAATCAGGAACTTGAACATACAAAAACGAATTATCAGTTCTCAACTGGGAAGCACTCACATTAAAGCTCACTTTAGAACTTAACAATCCTCGTATTCCTGCATACAAGTTAAACTTCTCATTGCTATTCGCCAAAACGATATTTTCTGCAACAAAGGGATTTTCTAAGGTAATGGAATTGTAATTAACCCTTCGAATTTCTCCTTTGACTCCTATATAAGGAACAATGACATCTTCTATCACATTATACTTTACTTCTGCAATGGGATAAAAGTGGAAATCTGCCTCTGAACTAGCATTCACGTAGATACCAAGTCCCGCATTTATTCTAAACTTATCTCCTATGGTGCTTATTTGTGGTTTTAAAGCAAAAATGGTATTGGAAGGATTGAATTCATAGTCATTCAAATCGATAAGTATATCTAAACTATACAATTCACTGTTCCTAAATTGATTTAAATTAAAATCACCTCGGATATTGTGCTCTACATTGCCACTTGCATTAGTTATAAGGTTGTATTTAAGACTCCCCTCATGTCTTAAGTTAAATGAATCTCGAACAGTACTCTTCAATTTAACCATTGCGGATATACGATCATAATGCTGTTCGATTTCTGAATCTGAAACTCCAATATCATCAGCATTCAAATTGACTGCATCTACCTGTTGATAAAAGCCATAATAGTTTAGATTGTGACGATCGTAGGTCAATTTAGCATCGAGTGTATTTTGTTTCCAGAATCGTTTTCCAAATAGTTCAACATGAGCCTTGCTCATATCACTTCCTTCTATTTGATTCAATTCCCTCAATTGAAAGTAACTTGCATGAGCTCCAAGAGCAAACTTTTTAGATCTCAAATTATTGTAATAAACTTCTCCAAAAGGCACCATAGCATTCCCAATACCTAGGCGTGCGTATCCATTATAAAGCTTCACTAAGGGTTCTCCTTTAATTCTTGCAGCAGCAATTGGTTTCAACTCAAAAAATATAGGAACGTTTTTATCAATAAAAGAATAGTTAAGATCCGCATCCAGTTTCAGGGTATCATTAATTTCAGGATAAAAGCTAATCTTTTTTGCAAGCCTAATTATTGGCTGGTACTCTTTTATAATTCTAAAAGTGTCAGACGAAAGCTCTTCTTGAGCGACTACTGGCAAACAAAAACCAATCAATAGTATGCTTAGGATTTTATTTCTCATTATTACCCTCCTCAATTAGTTTAGGCTTCTCTGACCTTTTTATAGTATCAGGCTCAAAGATGGTTTGATCCTTCACGTTTTCTGTATTAATTTTAATCTCCAGTGGAGGTTCCGTTTTTACATTTTCCTTATTATCTAATTTATTTAACAGAAGCAACTTATCCATAGCAATTGAAATAAGGATTGAATCATCCGAATTATCAATAACACTCTGAAAAGTTAATCTTGCATTATAATAATCTTCCATATAAATAAAATTATCCGCCAACTGTATAAACCCTTTAGCTATCCAATATGGAAACGAAGGAACTTGATTAACAAGTTTATAGATCATCGAGTCACTTTCTTCAAGTTCGCCCTGCAAGTAGTATATTTTTGCAGAGATAAACTTAGCCTCTGCTCCGTAAACATTGTTGAATTTCGATAAGGTATCTAAGTGTGAAGAAGCAAGTTCATAGTTCTCTTTCTCAAAATTCGCTTTTGCTAAAATCAATTTTGCCTGAAGCCATAGATTTTCATCGACAAATCCTCCATTTAAGATACTTGTTGCATATGATGAAGCTGACTCATAATCCTTCAGAGAAAAATATAGCTTCATTAAATTGATCGTTGACAACATAACGTTACTTTTTCTTGCTGCCTCCTTGCTTAATCTTTTGTAAATTACAATTGCACTATCCAATTCCTGCTGATTTCTATAGAGTTCTCCTAAAGAAACCAATGATTTTTCAGTGAATTTATTTTGTGGCAAACTTGCTACATACCTAAAATCAAGGATCGCTTCTTGGTCAAAATTGGCCTTTGCCTCACAATCTCCTCTATAATAATGCGCATTTAGCTTAAATATTCCCTCTGAGTATTTATTCAGGTAATTGGTAAAATCCCTTGTGGCTTTTTCGCAATTGCCTGAAAGGTAGCTATTCTCAGCAATGACATATGATGTAGAATCTAATTCACTTTGACTAACATTTGCAAAAGGAACTCCACTTATGTAGTCTTGATAAGCTTGAGCATCTCCCTGTTCAATAAATAGTTGACTGATTTTATTTAATGCTTCTTTAGCTGAGCTAGACCCTGAGTACTTTTTAACTACTTGATCAAAAGCTTCTAATGCCAACCGATCTTCTTTTCTGTTATAGTGAATTAATCCAATTTTTAAATATGATTCTGCTAAATAGTTACTACTAGGATATTCATTAACCAGCTTATTATAATTCGATAATGCATCCGCTTCTCTATTCATTACAAGGTAAGTTTTACCGAGTTCAAAAATTGCATCATCAGCATAAATGGATTCGTCATGTATCTTTATGAGGGCTGAAAGCTTTTTAGCCTTGCGCACATAATCACCTAAAACACCTAGAGAAATAGCACTCTGCAACATGGCATAATCTGCATCAAAAGCTCCCACTTTAGCTGCCTTATCATAATATACAATTGCTTCTCTATAATCCTTTTGAATAAAATAACTATCCCCTATTCTTAGCAGGGCATCATTTATTAAACCCTTATTTTTAGATTCTGCTTTATCAACATATTCTCTGAACCAAAAAATTGCAGGTCTATACTTTTTCCTTTCATAGAAAGTATAAGCAAGATGATAATAGCCTTTCTCATAATAATCTAAGCTCCTTGACCCTGAGCTGGCTAAAAACTCAGAGAAGAAATTATCGGCATTGGAATAATCTTTTAATTGAAAATGACTTTCAGCTAACCAAAATGTAGCCATCGCCTTAATCTTTGGCTCATAATTATTATTCAATGAAAGTTCAAAACGCTTAACAGCTTCTAAATACTTCTCCTCATTAAACAACTCTACTCCTCTAAAATAAGCTAAACGTTGTTTTGCCTTTAATAACTTAATATCAGAAGACTTTATTCTATCAATAGACTTTAGAGCTTCTTCGTAATTTTTAGTAGTATAATAAACAGCAACTAAATATTCATAAGCATCGTTGAGTTTGCTCGAATTTGGGTACTCATTAATGTATTCTTCAAAAGCTAAAATTGCATCATCATAAGGATGGTAAGAAAGCTCATAGGCTGTTTTAGCATAATTAAAAAGTGCATCTTCTGTAATATCAGAATCTATATTTAATTGGTGAGCATTTCTAAAGGCATCCTTGGCATCTCTTATGTTACCGCTTTTTATACTTGATTCTCCAATATAATAATATGCAGATTGTGAAATGGTATCATTTTCTCCAACAGCCTTTTTTAAATTCTGAATAGCTTGTTCATAATTGCCCGTCTTGAAATAAGCATATCCCAATTGATAAAAATCACCTTTACTACCACCCTTTGCACTTCGGTAAGCTTCCAGATTAGGTAATGCCTTTTCAAATTGATTTGTTTTAAAGTAAGCATCGCCTATCAACTTTCTAATTTCCTCTTCCCGTTGAGGCGGAGCAGAATCTAAAACAGCAGGTGCATATTCTAGTAATTGATCGTACTTAGCTTGAAGATAATATATCTGAGTCAAGTAATATGGAACCAGAGTTCCAAATTGTGGATCATTTGCAATCTTGTTGAAATTTTCTGAAGCAGTTTGATAATTCTTGTTATTGTATGATATGTGAGCATAATAATAACGTGCTGCATTCACGTAAATATTATCTCTATCCTTAATCTCATAAAAATAGGTAGCTGCGGCATCAAATTCTTCTAATTGAAAATGAGCATATCCTTTCCGAAAATTATACTCATGTTGCTCCTCAATCGTTAAGTCTAAAATATCAATCGCTGATAAGTATTCTATAACATCTTCATATTTTCTCTTTCTAAATTGAAATCGGCCTAAATTAAAATACGCAGGTGTTAAAAATGAACTCTCAGGGTGGTCATCTATAAATTTAAGAAGCAATGATTCTGCGTTTGCATGAAATAAGACTACAGCGCAAGTCGCATAATAATATTCAGCTTCTATTCTTACTTCAGAATGTATATCATTTATTGAGTTGATACTTTTCTCAAAATATTCTTGCGCAGGCAAATATTTTTCCTTTTCATAAAGATCTTTGGCATTTCTAAAATCTGACTTAGATTCTTCAAATACTAAACTTTGTTGCGCTTGAATTGAATTAAAAAATAAAGCTAAAAAAACGACAATTGTCAAATTTTTCAAGCTCCTAGTACCTTCTTTTAGAATCATCAGCAATCTTAAATTTTCAATTTATTAGGATGCATTCACTATGCTCCATTGCAAAATATTAACAGCACACTTTAAAAACAATAGAAAGTTTACCGCACAACAATGAATCTTAAAAGTAAATCTATCTATTAGCTACTAGCCTTTATTAATACTAAGTTTTCAACGCCATTTTGTTAAAAGAATTGCCTTCATATACGCCCTCTAGGAATGTATTTGAAATTCATTAGGAACCTGAGTTCGACCTAAGAGTTTTATTATTGTTCTAAAAATCAATAAACTACGTCATTGCGATGAGTGGAGTGCAACGGAATGAAGAAGCAATCTTAATTTAAGGGTGAGATTGCTTCAACTTATTGCACTAACGCTTATAATTTTCGCAATGACGATCTGATTTTTAGATACTTAGTTTTTGTCTTATACCGAACTCAGGTTAGGAGTAACTTAGAATAGATATTTTCTATCTTTGTTTGAAATTATTAAAATGCCTGGAACTGCTATCATAGAATTAAACAGCGTTAATGTTTTTCAAAAGAAAAATTTGGTTTTAGCGAATCTTGGACTTCGAATTGAAAAAGGAGAAATGGTTTACTTGGTAGGCAAGAACGGAAGTGGTAAAAGTAGTTTTTTAAAAACCTTATATGCTGAATTAAAGTTACAAGAAGGAACCGCATCAGTTGCTGGCTATGACTTATCTAAAATTAAAAGAAGTAAGGTTCCATACTTAAGGAGAAAAATTGGCATTATTTTTCAAGACTTCCAACTTCTATCAGATAGAACGGTAAACGACAATTTAAAATTTGTAATGCGCGCTACAGGATGGAAAAACAAGAAGGAAATCAATGAAGGAATTGAAGTAGTGCTCGACAAAGTTGGCATAAAGAATAAAGGCTTTAAAATGCCTCACGAACTTTCGGGTGGGGAACAACAAAGAGTTGCAATAGCGAGAGCTCTTCTTAATGATCCAGAAATTATACTTGCTGATGAGCCAACTGGAAACTTAGATCCTGAAACTTCTGACGAAATCATGAAACTATTGGTATCTATAAGCAAAAACAACAAAGCCGTTCTAGTTGCAACCCATGATTATGAATTGATTCGAAAATTTCCTGGCAGAATACTACAATTTGAGAATGAAACCATTAGAGAACCAGAGAAAACGATTCCAGATACAAAAAACTAATTATTTTTCTGATTCCTGAATAGCATAGACACTACACCAAGTCTGTAAAAATCAAACAGGCGAAGACTCCCCTGACCTGTTTTAAACTTCTCCTCTAATCGTTTATTATTTATTTTAAACCACCACCTCAAAAACACCTCTAAGCCAATTATTTTTAGTTGGAAATATATTTTTAATAAAGGAACGGTTTTTATAAATCCTTCATCATAGTCTAAAAAATCTAATATTTTAAGCAAGTTGGAGATCCCTCGTTTTGTTTTATCCAAAAAGAGTTCATTTCGATCTAAGTCTCCATTCAATACAGGGTTTTGAATGTGCTTTATTTTAATTTTTCTCTTTTTAATTCATATCCAAACAGGGTATCTTCATGACCATAATCTCTAAGTCGCTCATCAAATCCTATTTCTTTAAATACTTCCTTCTTTATGACAAAATTATTTGTCGTGAAAGATTGATAGGGTTTTGCCTCAAGAAAAGCTGACGATTTCTTTTCTCTTGTTTTGCTATACCTCCATCTCAACGATTCTTTTTCTGATTCCGGCTTATCTGGATAAACACTCCCACCACAAATAACATCAACATCAGAGTGCTCTTGAATGTATTGGATGTATTTTGATATGAAATCCTTTTGAATGATTGACGAATCACCATCAATAAAAAGTATGTGTGCTTGTTTTGATTCTACTCCTAACAAGTTTCTAATCTTTGAACGACCTACATTATTAAGCAGTGGAAAAAACCGAACTCTTTCGTCAATATTTTTAAATACTTCTTTGTGAAAATCGTCAGAAGAATCATCCATTAGGAGTACTTCAACTATTTCACCTTGATTTTCAATTTGAGCAAGCAATTCTTCTAAAAGAGCAGAGCAATCAAAATTGTAAGTAGGAATGCAAATAGATAACATAAAATCAGTTCGAAATAGCTTCTTCAAAAATAGACAACAATTGTTGCTCCTCTTGCTCCCAATTAAATATTTTGGCTGCCTTTTGACAATCTAATACCCAACTATCATATTCATTAGAAGACAACATATCCTTAATTTGAAGAGCTAATTCCCTCGGCTCATGACTCTTAAGAACTTCTCCGACATCATAACCTTTTAATGTGGAAACAACTTCTTCTAAATCCGAGTAAAGCACCGGAGTTCCTGCTTGGATATAATCAAAGATTTTATTTGGTAGCGCATAAGTATAATTCAAGCCTATTTTCTTTTCAATTGAAACGCCTAAACTCGCTTCTTGTGTTAACTTGAAAAGTCTTTCGGGCAATACACTTCCTAAAAACTTAATCTTTTCCATTAAGTTATTTTTTTCAGATAAGCTCCTCAATTCATGCTCTAAGTCTCCACTGCCAGCAATCCATAACTCAACGCCTTCGATAAAAAGCATTGATTCAATCAATTCTTCCAATCCTCTCCCCGTATTTAATGCACCCTGATATATGACAACTTTTTTTCTTTTCTGCGTGATCTGGAATTCTCGCTTGATTGGAAAGTTTCTGATAAGCTTAAAGGGTGTTTTATACTTTTCTCGATATACTAATGCAATTTTACTGCTTGCTGTGTATGCATAGTTAATCTTGGGCAAGATAGCTTTCTCAATTCTTTCCCAAATTGACTTCACCATTAGACGGTCTTCTAATTCAGGAACTTCAGTAAAGTATTCATGACTATCATATACTAATGGAATGTTTTTAATTTTTGAAACCCAATAATTCGCCAAAAGTGTATCTAAATCATTAGAGAGATAG
>CAYPJC010000039.1:0-10554 GCA_964410855.1 uncultured Flavobacteriales bacterium
CCGAATTCGGAAAGATAGAAGTGTAGAAATTTATCGCTTCTTCAGCCTTTCCGCATTGATCACCTACAAATGTTAGAAATGTTGTTATTTTCATCTTTTTTCATTTTAGTGTTTTTTAGCATTACTGTTTTGTTAGGCAACGTTCTTCTCTTTTATTATCGTTAAGCTTGAACTCGACCTGTCCTGAATAGATTCTCTTTCAGGGTTTGAGACTGTCGAAATCACTTCAAGTCCGAACCAAATAAAAGGTGTCCACCAAACTATTTTTGAAACAAAACCTCCAAGAGTGGAAGGTGCCATAAATCCTCTTGCTTCCCTCCAGTTCTCGTTAATTATTGCATTGAAATGATCAAATCCAACAGTGATTGTCCAAGATTGTTGTGTTATGTATAAAATGCCTACACCAACTAATAACCATTCTCTTTTCAATGCTTGCTTAACACCCAATTTCTGATTAGTAGTCTTGTCAATAATCCGAATAGACATTATTCTTTTTCCAAGACTCATTCCATAATTGCTACAAGAACTAATAACCATATATGATGGTAGGAATAGACCAACGATTAATATATTTAGAATTAGTGTAGACCAACTGTAATAAAGTTCGCTTAAGATTGAGAAGCAAGCTATTACTACAACCCAAATCAATAGGTCAATTATCCCCGCAAATAATCTTCTATATGTTTCTGCGTTCTTCATTTATGTTGCCCAACAATTGGATATGACATACCACAGCACGTCACACCCGCATTCTAATTTAGCCCAAATTAATTAATTCTAACATATTAATTGAGGATGTTGGTATGCACAATTTAATGTTGTGATTAAGCTTATCTAACTCAATCCAAAGGCGTTGTGCCATTCCGTTAAAAGAATCTGATATGAATAGTATTTTCATTACAGGTCTAATTTTAAAAAATCTTCCAAAGGATATACTAACACATCATTTTTATATGGATAGCTTGTTTTTACAGGGGCAATAATAAAAGATTTTGTTGCTTTAATATCTTTTATAGCATTCCAAAAACCTTTTGTAACATTTGGTGTAATACTTGATTTTATTTCTATCGCCACTACTTCAAGTCCCTTCACTAACACTAAATCAATTTCGGCTCCATCAGCTGTTCTATAATAAAAGCACTCAAAGTCGTTAAATTGTTCAATTATATTTTCTATTACTAGTCCTTCCCAAGACCCTCCAAAATAAGGGCTATTATACAAATCATCATAAGTATTTATTTTTAACAAGCTGTGCAAAACACCTGTATCTCTAATGTATATTTTAGGGGATTTTACTAACCTTTTTTTTATGTTAATATGATAAGGTTGTAATAGTCTAATCATAAAAGTGTTTTCTAAAATATCAATATAAGTTTTGATAGTTTTAGAATCTACCCCCATAGATTTTGATAGTGTTGCGTATTTTAATGTTTGTGAATTTATATGAGCAATCATAATCCACAATCTATGTATTGTTTTGGGCGGGTAATTATATCCAAACATTAACATATCTCTTTCTAAAAAAGTATTGATAAAATTTTCAATCCATTTGAAGGCAAATTTTTCTTTCGAAAGAACACTCTTAGGGAAACCCCCTAAAAGGTGATACTCATTAATGCTTTTTACTCCTGAAAGCTCTTCGATGTTCAGAGGGTTTAATGTGTAATAAAAAATCCTACCTGCTAAAGACTGTGCACTTTGCTGTAGTAATTTTGGTGTTGCAGAACCTAGTATTATGAATCTAGCATTCTTATATTCATCTACAAAACTCCTTAAAACACTAAATAAGTTGGGTTTTAACTGTATTTCATCAATGCAGATTATACTTTTATGTTTATTGTATTCAAAATAGCTTTCAGCATTGTCTAGTTTTTTTAAATCAGAATATTTTTCTAAGTCCAAATAGATAGCGTCTTTATATTTTTTTAAAATAGCTTTAACTAAAGTTGTTTTCCCAACTTGTCTTGCACCAATAATAGCAGTAACAGCAATATTTTTTATACTGTATTCTATTTCGCTTGTTATAACTCGCTTTATATTCATAATAGAAATATTTACCCCGTAAAACGGGAATTCAATTCCTGTTTTACGGGGTAAATGTAAGACATTTTTTTAATTCAGTATTAATAATTCGTTGTTTTGTGGCAATTAAACTCTGTTAATCAGGAATTGAATCCCGAATTAGCGGGGATAAAATAATCGTTTTCTACCAATCCGGAATAGTGAAAATAGACAGCACTGTAAGCTCGCCCTTTTTAGTACGGTTCTATATTGTAAACTTTTTTGATTCAATAAAGTTTCGACTAAGAAACTTTTGATTTTTATACATTTTGGGACTTATGTCGCCTAAGGAATCATGGGGTCTTTTCAACCTGAGTTTGATCTAAGAGCTTTGTTATTATCTTAAAATAAATAGACTACGCCATTGCGATGAGTGGAGTGCAACGGAATGAAGAAGCAATCTCAGTTTAACGGTAAGATTTCTTCCCGCCTTCGCTTTGCTTTGGACGGGCAGGCACTTTGAGTACAAAGTTCGAGATGAAGGTCAGATTTTTAGACGTTTAGCTTTTTGTCTTACATCGAACTTAGCTTTCAAATAAATAGTTTTTTGCTTTGTGCTTCTTATAGTAAATATTCTGGTCGTGGATTTTCTTCTAATTCATCAAAAAAACTTATCTACCTCTTTCTTGCAGGAGCAGCACTTTCAGACAAATTCCAAAGTTTTAACTCATCGGTCTCTTCTACACCTTCCAAAAGTTCAATGTTAATGCCATCAGATAAGCCAGTTTTTACATAGCGCTTTTCAAAATTTTGCTCGTCGATTTTGATCTCCACATATGCAGAGTCGCCATCAAACTGCAGCAATGCTTCGGAAATGGCCAAAACAGAATCTCTTCTATCCAAAACAATATCGGCATTGGCACTGTATCCAGCTCGAATAAACTGATCTTCTTTCAACTTAACTGCTGCTTTTATTTCAAACTGAATGGCTCCATCTTCTTCAACTCCTTTGGGTGAAATGTATTCTAATACGGCATCAAAAGACTCATTTTCTATAGCCCCAATTCTTAAAATCAAGGCCATGCCTTCTTTGATTTTACCAACCTCAGATTCATCTACTTTTCCTTTAAAAACCAAATCGCTCATATCCGCAACTGCTGCAACTGTAGTTCCATCGTTCATGGTGTTTGCTTCAATCACAGAATTTCCCTCTTCAACTGGCACGTCCAACACCATTCCCGCTATAGTAGATCGAATCAATCGATTGGTGCTTTTTTTGTTCCCTGAAGTTTCTCCCTTTTTAACCAAATCTAAATTGTCTTTGGCTGCTTTGTATTCTTCCTTTGCCGACTTATAGCTCAACTCAATGGGTTGAAACTGTCCGATGGCTATTACCTTGTCGTTTAGTAATTTTTGGTTTCTATCCAAATTCAATTTTGCATTGTCTAAACTTATTCTTGATTGTCTTAATCGGTTTTCTGCATTATTCAGCGAAACCATATTGGGTATTATTTTTACCAATGCAATGGGGTCATTTTCTTCAATTGTATTGCCTGCTTCCACATAAATTTCATCGATAATTCCTGAAACCTGAGGTTTTATTTCAATCTCTTTTCTAGGAACTATAGATCCTGTTGCTACTGTTTTTTTAATGATGTTAGTAGTTAAGGGAGTGGCAGTCTTAAAAACGACAGGTTTTTCATCTGATTTGGAATATAAAAAATAGATGGTCCAAACAAATATGCCTAACATGGCTACTCCAAGAAATATTTTAAAAAACTTTTTCATAATCTGTTTATTCTGCTCTAAGAGCTTCAATTGGTTTAATTTTTACTGCTTTTCGTGCTGGAATAAGTCCGCCTAAAGCACCTGCAACGATTAATACACTTAAGGCTGTTAAGGCCACTTTTAAATCTATGGTTGGGTTTACAAACATAGAGTCTCCTTCTCCTAAAAAGTTTGACAATATTTCTGTGAGGGCTACTCCGAATAGTAGGCCAAAATAACCAGCAATAGAAGTTAAGGTAATGGCTTCTAACATAATTTGATACACAATGGATATCGGAGTAGCACCAATGGCTCTGCGTATTCCAATTTCTTTGGTTCTTTCTTTTACGACAATCAACATGATATTAGATACTCCGATTATTCCTGCTAATAAAGTTCCAATCCCTACCACCCATATCAGCATAGCAATGCCATTGAACAAGCCATTCATTTGTTCGTATTTTTCTTGAGCATTATAGGATCCAAAAGCTCTTTCATCTTCAGGTGCAACAGTATGCCTTCTTTTTAAAACGCTTAAAATTTCTTTTTCTACTACACTTGCCGATGAATTGGGTAAGGCCGTAGCTGCTATCCAACCAACTATATTGCCGTAGTTAAATGCTTTTTGAAAGGTAGAGAAAGGTATAAATAACGTTTGCCCATCATTTTCGCTTCTGTTTCCTGTTTTCCTGGTTTTCCAGACTCCTACCACTTTAAAGAATACACCATTTATTTTCACATTCTTATTGATGGGGTCTTCTTCTCCAAATAGAACATCTCTCACATTGGTTCCAATAATTACGACCTTTCTTTTTTCTTCAATGTCGTAATGATTCAAAAATCGTCCTTCTAAAATTTCCATTGGTTTTATTTTTTGAACCTCTGGATAATCACCCATGACACTGAATGCAGCAGATTTATTGTTGAAACTCACATTGTTTCCACCACCATACCCTCTAAGTTGATTCCGTGGAACTAAATATTCTAGACCCTTAACTTCTTGGCGAATAAAATCCATGTCCTCATTTCGCATATTAAAACTCCTTCCTTTCGGTAAACCAGAATAGGGTACGGAGGTTCTTTGGGTCCAAATGAAAACACTGTTGGTAGCAGTTCCACCAAATTTTTTAGTAATTCCATTTTCTAAACCATTGCCCGAACCCAACATGATAATGAGCATGAAGATGCCCCAAAAAACACCAAAAGCAGTTAAGAAGGTTCTTAGCTTGTTCTTTTGAAGAGAACTATATATTTCTTGCCATCTATCTAAGTCAAACATATTATTCGTCTCTTAATGCAACAATTGGTTTAATAATGGCCGCTTTTTGGGCTGGAATAATGCCTGCAATAGCTCCTGCAGTAACTAACAATAGGGTTGCTGATATAGCAATTTGAAAATCAACTTCAGGGTTTTGAAAATATGGAGTATCTGCAGGAATAATACTTTTTACTAGTTCTAAAAGTCCAACTCCGAGAACCAAACCAATATAACCGGAAACAGATGTAATTAAAACAGACTCCATCAATATTAAACTCACGATGCTTCTGGGAGTTGCTCCTAAGGCCTTCCGTATGCCTATTTCTTTTGTTCGCTCTTTCACTACAATAAGCATGATGTTACTGATACCTACAATACCTGCTATAATAGTCATCACACCTATAATCCAAATAAAAATATTGATGCCTGTAAACATGTTCTGAATTTCCTGGAATTCCTCCACATTGTTCCAAACTCTCAAAGCCCGCACATCATTAGGATCAAAATTGTGTCTTTTGGCGATTAAGTTTCGTGCTTTTTTTTCTATTATTTTACTTTCTTCAAGACTGGCATCTCCCACGGTAAACATCATCCGATTGATTCGGTCTCCACCATTGTAAACCAACTGAGCAGTCGTAATAGGTATATACAAGACTTCTACTTCATTTTCGCCACCTTCATCCTCAAAAACTCCAACAATTTTAAATGCCACTCTATTTATCTCTACATACTTGCCAATCGGATCTTCCTCTTTGAAGAGTACATTTTTAGCAAGTGTTCCAATAGTGGCTACTTTTCTTTTCTCTTTAATGTCTAATTCATTGATGAATCTTCCTTTAATTGTTAAGGTTTTTTCAATGTATTGATGGTCGGGATGAACGGTGCGAATGGAGAATGAAGAATTTTCTCCTTTATAGCTAACACCTGTCCCACTAGGCACATTGTATCTACCACTTATTTTATCAATTTGCGGTATCTCATTTTGCAAGCTTTCATAATCCTGATTGGTAAGTTGGATGTATCTCCCAGATTTAATTCCATTATACGGAATGCTTGTTTGTCTGGGTGTTAACCAAATGCTATTTGTGGCTGTGTCTTTAAATTCTTCTTGAGCGCCATTTTTTAGTCCTGTGCCTGAGCCTAATAAGATGATTAGCATAAATATGCCCCATGCCACACTGAAGCCAGTTAAAAAAGTTCTTAGCTTATTTTTGCTAATCGTGTGAAATATTTCTTGCCATTTATCTCTATCAAACATGACTTGTTTCTTTGATAATTTGCCCGTCTTTTAACCGAATTAATCGATCTGTTTTATCTGCAATATCGCTTTCATGGGTTACGATAATAACGGTGATTCCTTCTTTGTTGATTTTTCTTAGCAATTTCATTACTTCGTCTGAAGTAACAGAATCTAATGCACCAGTTGGCTCATCTGCTAATAATACTTTGGGTTGGCTAATCAATGCTCTCGCGATTGCTACTCGTTGTTTTTGGCCACCCGAAAGTTCACTTGGTAAGTGAGTTGCCCATTCTTTTAGACCAACTTTATCTAAATACTCTAAGGCTAACTTGTTTCGTTCTTTTCTTTTAGTTTTATTGTAGTAGAGTGGAAGTGCCACATTTTCCATGGCATTTTTAAAAGATATTAAGTTAAATGATTGAAACACAAATCCCAGAAATTTGTTTCTATATTGAGCAGCTTTGGTTTCACTTAAATCTTTAATTAGGGTGCCATCTAAGTAGTAATTTCCTTCATCGTAATTGTCAAGCATTCCTAGAATATTCAAGAGGGTTGATTTCCCTGACCCTGATGAACCCATGATAGAAACCATTTCTCCTTGTTTGATTTCAGCATTGATTCCTTTTAAAACGTGTAAGTTATTTTTACCCATTTTATAAGACTTATGAATATTCTCAAGCTTAATCATAAAACAAAATTAGGGGAATTTTAAAAAAATGTGCTGCTCGTTATGATGAACGGTTATTATGTTTGTTTTGTTTATGGCAGCGAAATAATAGCACTGATTGGGTGATGGTCTGAAAGTTCCACTCCATGTGTCTTAAATCGGGTGCTACTAAAAACTTCATCATAAAAAATGTAGTCTATTCTAAAAGAGGGAAATTCACCGATGTATGTTCTACCAAAGCCGCTGCCACTTATCATAAAGGCATCTTTCAGGTTCCCTTTTATTTTTTGATAGGCATAGGAGGAAGGCGAATCATTGAAATCACCACAAATAATGACAGGGTATGGTGAAAGTGTTATACTTTTTGCAATGGAATCTGCTTGAAGTGCTCGACGCTTAAAGCCATACTTTAATTTACTGAGTAGCATCATTTCTTGATCGAAATTTTTCGAATATTCGTTTTTATTAATCTCTTGCATGGCTTTGTAATCATGCTTGTCGAGTTTAATTGATGCTAAATGAACATTGTAAATTCGTGCGGAATCCTGATTGATTAATAGATCGGTGTAGATGCAAACATTATCATCTTTAATGGCAAAGGGAACAAGGCCTTTATTAATGATTGGGTATTTGCTAAATGTTATAATTCCCCAATGATCCGTTTCTCTTAAAGTAGTGCTGTAATGAACATGGTAATTTTTTGCAGTAAGCACTTCAATTAAGGTATCTAAGGTTTTGAATGGGTAGATAGAATCCAATAAATCTTTTTGGTAAAACTCCTGTAGGCACAAAATATCAGGGTCTTCTTCTCTAAGAAAATCAATGATTTGATTTCGGGTCGTCTTTTCTTTTGACCATAGATACAAATCAAAAACCCGGACATTAAAAGAGAGTACTTTTAATTGATTCTCAGTTGAAGCTTCAGCATTTAATCTCAATTGAACAAAAGCTGGGATGTCTTGATACCCAAGAATGATTACAATTAGTGGAATAAAAAATTTGCCACTGCCTCTTAAAATATAATAAAATAGAAACCCCCCATTAATTAGAAGCAAATAAGGTAAAGCAATGCCTATAAATGCAAGTGGCCAAAATTCGTTAGGACTAACACTTCCTGCCACATACGAGAGTAGCAAAAGGAATGAAGAAAGAATGTTTAACGCCAGAAGCGAATTACTGAAAATCTTAATTTTTTTCAAAGAGATTGCAAATTACAAAAACATGCTCCTTAGATATCCTTACTTAGGGTTTTAAGTTTAAGGTGTGTCCCATTTTATCCTTCTTAGTTTGAAGGTATAGAGCATTATGCTTATTAGATTTCATTTCAATTGGAATGTTCTCTACAATTTCTAAACCATATCCAATTAAACCGGTTCGTTTTTTGGGATTATTACTCAACAATCTCATCTTACTCACCTTTAAATATCTAAGTATTTGAGCACCGATGCCATAATCTCGATCATCCATGTTGAAACCAAGTTTTATATTAGCTTCAACAGTATCTAAACCTTCTTCTTGTAGTTTATAAGCCTTTAGTTTGTTCAATAAGCCAATGCCTCTTCCTTCTTGGTTCATATAAACAATAACGCCTTTTCCTTCCTCTTCAATCATTTTCATGGCTGTTTGCAATTGCGGTCCGCAATCACATCGGCATGACCCAAAAATATCGCCAGTTATGCAGGAAGAATGAACCCTTACCAAAACTGCTTCATCTTCTTCCCATTCACCTTTTACTAATGCTAAATGCTCTTCTCCAGTTGTAGTTTGATTAAAGTGCATCAATTGAAAATCGCCAAATTCAGTTGGCAGATTGACTTCAACTTGTTTTTCAATTAAAGTTTCATGTTTGATGCGATAAGCAATAAGGTCTTTTATACTCACTAATTTCAATTGAAATTTCTTGGCAATCTCTACCAATTGTGGTAAGCGCGCCATCGAACCATCTTCATTCATGATTTCTACAATTACCGCTGCAGGTTGCATTCCTGCTAATCGTGCGAAATCTATAGAAGCTTCAGTATGTCCTGCTCTTCTTAAAACACCACCTTTCTTCGCTCTCAAAGGAAATATGTGGCCTGGCTTCCCCAACTCTGCTGCTTTCGTTTCTGGATTTACCAAAGCAAGAATCGTTTTTGCTCGGTCGCTTGCAGAAATACCGGTTGTTGTTCCGTGACCAATTAAATCAATGGAAACGGTAAAAGGAGTTTCATAAGCGGCAGTGTTTTGCTCTACCATCAAATTCAGTCCCAATTCTTCACATCTATCTTCAACAAGTGGTGCACAAATAAGACCACGACCATGAGTAGCCATAAAGTTCACTATTTGCGTGTTTACTCTTTCAGCTGCAACAACAAAGTCACCCTCGTTTTCTCGATCTTCATCATCTACTACAATGATTACTTCACCCAATCTAATTGCTTCTATGGCTTCTTCTATGGTATTCAATTCCATCTTCAAAATTTGATTCAAAATTACGGTTTAGAAACCGTCTAAGTGCAAAATATGTTTTGACTTTAACCTAATTCTGGCTAATTGTTTTTATAATAATTGATACCTGCCATCACAGAACTAAAAAGTAGAATTTCTTTAATCGGAAACATCAGATGGAATACTATCTCCTTTGCACTTAGAAATCTCTACCCGTGCGTTATATAACTGTGCTTCTGTTGCATCCAATTTCAATTGAAGTGCCTCGATTTTTTTTAAACTCTCGTCTTCAATTTTTGGAAGATCAGATTCAGGCTTCTGACAAGCAAAAATCATTAAGGAGAATAAAGTAATATATCCAAGTGTCTTCATTTTTTTCGGTTGATTAATTGTTCCAGTTTATCCTCTGCTTTTAGGTTTGATTCTAAAGTCAACGAATTTAATATTTGATTTTTTTCAGCGCTTGTTAAGTGCCAGCTTAAAGATATGTTGTTTGTTGGACTTTTATTTAGCTGGTAATTTATAATATCTACTGGGCCTTTATACCATTCCGATGTATATTCAAGTAGCTCGTCATTGTTGTAGTCTTGAACATCAAACCAATTGCCATAAAGGCTTCCAAAAGGAGTTAATATTTCATTCAATATGCTTTTGCTTTTTTGTTTTTTATCTTTTTCCTTCGATTTAAGTCCATCTCTTATTTGAAGAATAATAATCCCTGATGTGTTTTCTGCCAACCAATCTCTGATGTGAAAAATATATTGCAAGGTAGTTTTAATGCCGTAGTTATCTCTTAGCCCAGAGTCAAATAACTCAATGGAAGGGTCTGTAGGCATGCTTACAGTAGGAGTGATGTATGGAAAGGAAGCATTTATTCGTAAAACGGTAGAAAACTTAATATTTAATGGATCATTGTCTTTAAATGAGTTTAAGTAATCAATGTTTTCGGATCTATAGCCATTTGAGTTTTGAGTCATAAAGGAAAGTGGCATTGTTGATATCAACATTCTTCTACCATCATTTACAACCGATGGGGAAAAAATAAGTGTGGGTATTATGGCTTGCTGTTCGTCTTTTGCATAATCTCCCAACTTTTCAGGAAAAAAATTATTGGTGTGTTTATTCAATGTTTTTTCAAATACATAAGCACGATCCTTCCAATATCTTTCTCCTTCATATTCAAATTTTTGAGTA
>CAYPJC010000040.1:0-6340 GCA_964410855.1 uncultured Flavobacteriales bacterium
AATTAGTGAAATAAAATCCTATAAGAACGATGAACACCCCTTATTTGGAAAAGGGTCTGACTTTAGTGAAATAAAATGGAATTCAATTATTAGGCAATCTATCATTCAAGACTTCATCATCAAGGAAATTGAAAATTATGGAGTTTTAAAAATTAGCGCTAAGGGTAGAGAATTTATAAGTTCTCCTTCAAAAATCATGATGGTTGAGCCTAAAAAGTATGATTCAACAGCTACAGCAATTATGAGCGCTGGAGGAAGTGGTGGCGCCTCTGACGAGGAGCTTTTTGCAATTCTAAAAGAACTGAGAAAAGAAGTTGCTCGAGATAAAGACTTACCACCATACGTTATATTTTCTGAAGTATCTCTAGAAGACATGGCAACTCAATATCCAATCACCATAGAAGAGTTAACAAATATAATGGGAGTTGGCCAAGGTAAAGCAGAAAAGTTCGGAGCTCCATTCATCGAAACTATCAAAGACTACGTTGAGGAAAATGAAATTGAACGACCCGACGATATGGTCATTAAATCTGTTGTAAATAAATCAGGTTTAAAGGTTTTTATTATTCAAAGCATCGACCGAAAATTTCAACTTGAAGATATTGCAGATGCTAAAGGGAAAGAAGTAGACGATATTTTAGAAGAGATAGAACACATTGTTGCCAGCGGAACTCGGGTAAACCTAGATTACTGCCTGAACGAATTACTGGATGAAGAACATCAGAACGAAATCTTTGACTACTACCGAGAAACAGAGGATGATTCCATTGATGATGCTTTGGAAGAGTTTGACGGTGTTTATTCTGAGGAAGAGTTGAGAATGATGCGCATTAAATTTCTGTCGATAATGGGTAACTAATTAGGACTTTCTGAAAAAAAAATGCGTTAGATTTTTTATTTGCAAAGTGAAGATGTGTAAATACACCTCGAACTGAAGCAAATGGAAAATATAATGTGCTTCTGGCTAGCTAATCAATCGTACCATTAAGGCTTATAAATGCAATGATAGGAGTGTTTTTGTGCTAAATAATTGTAGCTTAAACAATTTTCAGCAAGCCCAAATTAAAAATTGGAAACAATAGAGTCAATATTTTCAAATTCTTCTTGCTCTTTTTCCCAATTTGCCATCATTTCCTCTAATTCACTACTGCTTGTTTTCCACCTTTTTACTAAGGCAATGTTTTCAGGCTTTGCATAAGCATCAGGAGCTTTGAGTTGGTCATTCAAGGCTTCAATTTCATTTTCCAATAAAGCAATATCTTTTTCTATTTTACCAACACGATTCTTACTCCCCTTCCATTTTTTCTTTAGTTCCTTTTTTTCTTCATAACCAAATTGCTTAGAATTAATTTTGGCCTTAGACGATGCTAGAGATGCTATCTTTTTACCTTTCAAGCCTTCCGATTCCCAACTTCTCATATCAGCTGCTTTCTTATCCCTCAAAAAAGCATCAATTCCACCTAGGTGTTCCTTAACCTGCTTGTTTGAAAACTCATAGAGTTTCTCAGTCATTCCTCTTAAGAAATCACGATCATGCGAAATGATAATTAAAGTACCATCAAAACGCAATAAAGCATCTTTTAAAATCTCTTTTGATCTAATATCTAAATGATTTGTTGGCTCATCTAGAATTAGCAAATTGGCAGGTTCCAATAATAATTTACACATAGCAAGGCGAGCACGCTCACCTCCAGAAAGAACCTTCACCTTTTTATCGACTTCCTCGCCCCCAAACAAAAATGACCCAAGAAGCGATCGAATTTTAGTTCGTATCTCACCTCTTGCAGCTTCATCAATGGTTTCAAATACCGTTTTTTCTGGATCTAATATTTCCGCTTGATTCTGCGCAAAGTAGCCCAATTTAACTTGGTAGCCAAGCTCAATTTTGCCTTGGGTTACTTTTTCATTTCCAACAATTAGCCTCGAAAGTGTTGACTTTCCCTCCCCATTTTTTCCGACAAATGCTATTTTATCACCCCGCTCAATGCTCAATGATACATTTTCAAAAATAAGATTATCGCCATATGATTTTCCTACCTCTTTAACATTTAGACTAACTTTTCCACTATGGGGGGCAGGCGGAAAATTAAATCTCATAGCAGCATTATCTTCCACTTCAATTTCAATTTTATCCAAGCGATTCAACTGTTTGATTCGCGACTGGACTTGAACTGCTTTGGTGGCTTTTGCCCTGAAGCGGTCAATAAATTCTTCAGTGTCCTTGATCTGTTTCTGCTGATTTGTATAAGCTGCTAGCTCTTGCTCTCTTCTATCTTTACGTAATTCTAAATACTTTGTATATGGGGCATTGTAATCATAGATCTTACCCAAAGAAACTTCAATTGTCCTGTTTGTTAAGTTATCGAGAAAAGCTCGATCGTGCGAAATAAGCACCACCGCACCAGGATAGTTGCCTAGAAATTCTTCTAACCATTGAATAGATTCAATATCGAGATGGTTAGTAGGTTCATCCAGTAGAAGCAAATCCGAATTTTGTAATAGAATCTTTGCTAGCTCAATACGCATTCGCCAACCACCACTAAATTCACTAGTTTGTCTTTCAAAATCATCTCGATTAAAACCCAAACCAATCAAAATTTTCTCAATTTCCGCTTCCATGGTATCTATACCCATCAAATTCAGATTCTCATTTAATTCGGCAAGATCATCCAAGAGCTTGAGGTAAGCATCGGATTCGTAATCCTCCCTTTCTGAAAGTTGAATATTAATTTGATCAATCTTTTTTTGGATTGCAAGGCTATTACTAAAACTACTTTCTGTTTCAGCCCAAACTGTACGTCCAGAAATAAAGTCCATATCTTGAGGAAGATAGCCAACAGTTAAGCCTGAGGGAAATGAAATACTTCCTTTATCCAATGATTGCTCTTTAGCTAAAGCTTTGAGCATGGTAGATTTTCCAGCACCATTTTTACCCACTAAACCAATACGGTCAAGCTTATTAATAATAAAAGAAATATTATTGAATATCGCTCTATCCGCAAAATGTAATGTCGCATTGTTAACTCCTACCATAGAATGCAAAATTAACGAACTCATTCGCTAAAAAAAGAGCAATTTTGTATTCCATGAAGAAAACAATCGAAATAAAAAGAACAGCCCATTATTACCTTCAAATTCCCACAAAACCAATCGGTCAAATATTATTTATTCTTCATGGATACGCGCAATTGGCATCTGATTTCATACAAGAGTTTGATTTTTTAAAAGACTCAAACACTTTGGTGGTAGCACCTGAAGCTCTATCCAAGTTTTACAACAAAGAAAGAAAAGCTGTGGCTAATTGGATGACTTCTCATGAAAGAGATGATGAAATCAAAGACTATATCAATTACTTAAAAGCAATTGAAGTAGAATTAATGAAAAAACATCCAACCGCACTAAAAAAAGTATTGGGTTTTTCTCAGGGAGTTTCTACTTTATTCAGGTGGTCTATTAAGTCAGAGTATAAGACAAACTCAATTTATGCATGCTCAGGGAGCATTCCAACAGAACTAAACAAGATATCCTTAGGTCTTATTAAATCTACCCCAATAAATTATTACTATGGAACTAAAGATGGATTGTTGCCAATCGATAAAGCAAAAAGACAAATAAGCTTTTTAGAGCAAATTGGTTTAGATGTTCATCCAATAGCCTTTGAAGGAGGACATGAAATATCAAAAAATACAAAATCCGATTTAACCTAAGTCAACCGACCCCAAACAGCTTTTGGTGCTAAAAAAGTCTGAAATACCCCTCTCGCAAAAAGGAAAATAAGAAACGAAAGCCACATTCCATGATTTTCCAATTTGCCTTCTAGAAAATAAAATAAAGGTAAGAAGACTAAAAATGTAGAAAGAATCATGCTGTTTCGCATTGCCTTTGAAGATGTAACTCCTATATAAATCCCATCCCAAATAAAGGCAAAAGAGCTGATAATTGGCATAGCTGCAAGCCAATAAAGATATGGGAGAGCTGCCTCAATTATTTCTACCTTATCAGTTAATAAGTTGAGAATTAACTTTCCGAAAAAATAAAATACACCTGAAATCAATAAAGCAATCATAAATCCTAACAGAAAGGAATGCTTAATCGCTTGCATTAATTTTTTTCGATTATTTTGACCAAAATATTTGCCACATATTGACTCAGCAGCAAATGCAAAACCATCTATTCCAAAAGCAGCAATTGTTACAAACTCTAATAATAATATATTCGCAGCACCGAGAATTGGATCAATGTTACCTGCCTTCGTTTTAAAAAAAGACATGACTCCTATCAAACATAAAGTTCGAATAAAAATATCAGAATTTACTTTCAAAAAAGAAGACCATTGACCAAAATTAGAACTCTTTAGTAGCCGATTAACATTAATTTCAATTTTGTAATTCTTTAAAATTAAAATAATCCCAAAAACCAAGCCAGAATATTGAGCAATAATAGTTCCTATAGCAATTCCTGCAATCGCAAGTGAGGTGTAGCTTACAAGGATAAAGCTTGTTATTGCATTTATCCCGTTGATTATAATTGCTAAATATAAAGCGGACTTTGAATCCTGCATACCAAGAAGCCATCCACTAATTACAAAAATAGATATGGTAGCAGGGGCAGCATATATCCTATAGTAGAAATAAGTCGAAAGTGGCTCAATTACTGCTAATTCAGGTTGAATCAAGTAAAGTCCTAATTGAAGTACCGGATACTGGAGAATGATAAACAATATACCAACAATACTTGAAATTGACAGACCCATCAATAAAAAAGACTCTGCCTGTTTTTTATCCCCTTTTCCAAAAGATTGGGACACCATTCCAGTTGTACCCATTCTCAAAAAACCAAATGCCCAATAACTGAAGTTAAAAATTAAAGTCCCAAAACCAATAGCTAAAATATAGGAAGCAGAAGGCATTCTTCCCATTAACCCTAAATCAACTAAACTCACCAATGGAACAGTAAGATTTGTAAGAATATTAGGTATTGCTAATCGAAAAATTTCTTTTCTCATTTCAAAAATAGAACGAATCTAAAACAAAAAACCCCGCTAACAAATGTTACGGGGTTTTAAAAATTCATTTTAAACACTAGAACTGCCACATATCATGCTCAATATTGATGATTTCCTGCTCTATTTTACGAGCTTCTAATAAACGATCAACATTCTTTGTGTAAGTATCTAAGCCTCTATTGTTAAATACGTTAGTTTCTTGACGGATATAACTACTGAATATTCTTTTTCTAAAATAATCTTCAAAGGTTATTCTAGCTCCATCATTTCTACCATTATAAACTTCTTGGTTTGCCAACACATATCTTGCTTCAGGAAAGTAAATCCAAAACAATCCTTTTAGTCCCCTTATATTTCCCTCATCATCTATATCATTTATGATTGGTAGTATACCGATTATTCGAACTTCCATAATAGAACGTTCTCTATCAAAAAACCAATCTTCCTTGATCCAATATTTAGCAATATCTACACCACCAATTTCATCAGGAATAATGACTTCAATCATTTCACCAGTCTCTAAATTTTCTTCAAAAGTCACAACCTCCCTTGTTAATTTATCAAAAGCTTCTGTTTTTGTTAAAGCTACTTCAAAGTCTGCTTCTTCATATGGAATTAAGGTACCTTCATCCACTCCTTGTTTTATTATTTCATATAAACTCATTCGAACATAGCCGATTTCGTTGATAGGAGAAGTTGGGTAGTATAAGGGGTGGTTCATTTTTTCACGAACATCTATTTCTCTCCAAACTCGTTTGTAAAACATTACGTCAGCCTCACGAATATGAGTATATGGTATAACCCTTCTTGTTGGAGCTGTTTCTTTAATAAAAGCACCATCTAATACTTTATTGTTGTTTACTTGAGCATCTGCTTCAGGCGATACAATAAATATTAAACCAATAATCAGAGATTTAAGAAATAATTTCATAATCACTTGTTTTAGATAATTTTAAATGCAATTGGTGGCAAAGTTCGCGTTGAACCATCTGGCATTTTAACTTTAATATTTTCAAAGAAAACTTTAGAGTTCCTACTCAATGTCTTTATTTTCGCTTTAATCTCAGGCGTAAATCGATTAGAATTTACCTTAACTTCATCCAAGAGTCCATTCTTCTTAGTAAAACCCATAGTATATGACGCTACAACTACTTTAACATCAAAAGCAAAATTTTCTAAGTCTGCTCTAATTCCAGATGAAGCTGCCAACGCAACTTTTTTCATAGCTCCTGAAGTTTTTCCTCCAATTTTTGCAATAGGTGTAGGTATTTGTTTTGCTCTAAACATCATGCTACCCATATTTTTAGACTTACCATCAACATTTGCCGTAACACT
>CAYPJC010000040.1:6350-8547 GCA_964410855.1 uncultured Flavobacteriales bacterium
CGAAACTTTAACTACCCATCCATCCGCTGATTTAGAAATGGATCCGTTAGAAATAGATGCTCTTATTGCATCCTTTCCTACGCCTGGAGCAGAAATATCAACAGGATTAGCTAAACCAATATAAAAGACATTCATTTTTGTAGCAGAAATTGTTGTACTAGGTTTTGCTACTTGATACTCAATGGAATAAGGATAATGCTCTATTTCACCTGATGGTCCTTTAAAATCAATAACTCCGTGATAAGTAAAATCTCCTTGTGCAGTAGCAGGAATACGAATCATCCCATTACCTTGCACAACATTAACACCTATAGTATCCCCTGTAACTTTCTGAGCAATTGAATCATAGGCATCTCCTAAATAAATCTGCGGGCTCATAGTCGTATCAAATGCAGCTAAAAATACTCTTGCTTTAAAAGTATCGCCTTGAATTACATAATTAGAATGAGGTATCACAGCAGGCGATAAGTTGGTAAACTTATAAGATGAAGCATCAACTGAAGCGTATAGGTATTTAATTACGTCAGATTCAGCATTTCGAACATCAGTTTGCATTTTCGTTAGCAGAGTAATAGTTGCTGCTGCAGGAACACCATAAAAATTATATGCTGGCCAATTCTCGTCTGGACCTGATGCTGTTTTTCTTGATTCAAATTTAAAAGTCTTAGTTAATGAATTTGCGTTTGCAGAACCTGGTTCAACCATTTTTAAAAGTATATCCCGAAAATTTTCCATTTTCTCTACAATAGACATGGCAGAAAACTCTCCAGTATTTGGATTATTAGGTTTAGAACCAACTAGTAAATTAGTAGAATACAAATAGTTATCCTTTACTTTAACATGCATTAAGTTCAAAATAGTATCTTGACCCAAGGCATTTTTACCTCTAATGTTCTCTTTTGGAACAGATGGCTCAATACCAGCAATTATTTCAATTTTGATATCATCAATATATACAACAATCTCATCTGCCAATTTCTTAACTTTTTGAGCTTTGTTATAATAAGGTTCAACCTTAGTCTTATTTTCCTGATATGAGTTTGCAAATGCTGTGTATTGATCTGCATTTTTACCCTTGAAATTTGCTTTAGTTTTCTCTAAACCGTCATTTACTGTTACAAAGGCGTTCAAGATATCTTTCGACACATTCATTGCTAAAAGTGCCGTAAGTACTAGGTACATCATACCTATCATCTTCTGCCTTGGGGATAGTTTACCTCCTGCCATTATTCAATATTATAAGAAAGTTATAAATAAAATTAATTAGTCGTTTGTTCTTGTGCCCATCCCAGCATTCATTGCATTAAGCATGTTGCCATAAATGGTATTTAAAGAACTTAAGTTCTGTGCCAATTCAGTAATATTCGTTTTGTATTGCTCAGTTCCAGAAACAGAACTTTTCAAGTTGGTCATTAAACTATCCATTCCTTCGAAAGCCTCATTAGTTGCCTGCATATGTTCACTCGCAGATTTTAATTGCAATTCATAAACATTATTCAACTCACTTAACTTTGAACTTATGCCTTTCAAGTTTTCAGAATAAGTATTACTATCCTCACTTGAAACTGTCAATCCAGTTAATGTTTCAGAAGCTTCTTCGTAAGACTTAGATAAACCACTCATCTTATCTGAGGCGTCTCTAATGTTTCCAACAAATTCATTCGTTGCAACAGAAGCATCGGAAATATCATTCAAATTTGAAGTATGTTCCGATAAATTTCTAAAGCCTGTCCCCAAACTTTCAATTAAATCTGGCCCAATTTTAGCTTCTTCTAACATTCTATCCATTTCTTGAGCAACAGAATCTCCAGACTTGGTATTTCGAGATGCAGCAGATAACTGATCATCCTCTAGTCCAGCTAGTTCTGGATAAGCCAATGTCCAATCAACTTCACTATGTGGGGGTTCAAACGCAGAAACGGCAAAAATTACGGCTTCAGTACTTAATCCTAAGATTAACATGGCAGATGCACCTGGCCAGTGTTCAATCTTAAATAAGGCACCAACAATTACAACAGCTGCTCCCATTCCATAAAGGAGGCCCATCATTTTTTTACCTTTTTTTGTTTCAAATAAAAATTCTACGAATCCCATAAGTTTTTGTTTTTTAAAATTTAGTTATAAAGTTAATAATTGGATTTAAGATTAAAGTTCTTCGTTATTTGATGGTCTACCTAAATATGACATTACATTTCTG
>CAYPJC010000040.1:8635-10288 GCA_964410855.1 uncultured Flavobacteriales bacterium
ACCACCTCTTATTACTTTCCTTTTTAAGGAAGGTGGATCGGAATCTTTTGCATCGTATTGATAGTCCATATTTAAATCATGTGCAAAGTCATATGCAGCTTCATCAAATGCATTACTAGTCCATTCAGCTACATTACCAGCCATGCAAAACAATCCATAATCATTTGGATTATAAGAAAATACTTTAACTGTGGTTAAACCTCCATCATCCACATAATTCCCACGCATTGGTTTAAAGTTCCCTAAGAAACAGCCTGCAGTATTTCTAATATAAGGCCCACCCCATGGGTATTGGTTATTATCTAAACCACCTCTAGATGCCCACTCCCATTCTGATTCTGTTGGCAATCTAAAATACTGAACATCCGTTAATCCTCTAGCTCTTAAAAAATTATTAAGCAATTGAGTTCTCCATATTGAAAAGGCTCTAGCTTGCTTCCAATTTACACCCACTAATGGATAATCGTCATAAGCAGGATGCCAGAAATAAGAATTAGTTAAAGGCTCATTAAATGCGTACGTAAAATCATGAACCCACGCTAAAGTATCGGGATAAACATTAATTACATCATTCTTTATAAAAACAGAACGGTCTATCTGTCCTTGCTCACGATTAAACCTAGAAGCAGCTTCTCTGTAATTTATCCATGAATATTCAAACAATAGCTTTCTAGTGTCAAGTTGCTTTTGGCTATAAAATCGTTCATATTCAGGCAAAAACATAATCTCTAACGCTTCACGCTCTTCTTCGCCATTCCAGTCAATTCTAGAATACCAATTAATTGTAGGAGGCTCTAAATCTTCTCCATAAGCGTTTACTGTGTTTAAGTATTCTTCTTCATCTACTTCTTCTCCCAATATTTTTCGAGCAATAGAATCTCTCACCCAATTAACAAATTGTCTGTACTCATTATTAGTAATCTCTGTTTGGTCCATATAGAAGGCAGCAACAGAAACTACTTTAGTTTTTGACAATCGTGCACCAGGAACATCTTGGTCCGTATTACCCATTGTGTAGCTTCCTTGAGGAATCAACAACATACCATATGGGACAGGCTGGTACCATTCTGGTCTACCTTGTACACCAATAAGCTCTCCGTTACCTTGATCGCAAGATGCGAGTGAAGCAACAATTATAAATAAGAAGGTCAATCTTTTCATGGCCTTTAAAGTTTTAGAATCAAATGTCATAATCTGATTTTATTTAGGAACTTGCAATTATACTCAATTAATCTCTTTTTGTTTCAATTTTCTGTAATTAAAGAAACCTCACACTCTTATATCTCTCTAATTTAGGTGTTTTAATGATCTTGTAACAGTAGTTTAACATAAATTCAATCGTTCCATCATTGTAGTCGCTGAAATCAGAAATATTAAAGTCGTAGGCCATGCCAATACTTAATGGTTTTAAATAATCCGCTCCTGCTGGCGCGATGGTCTCAAACTTTATACCCGCCAAAACTGCAATTGCATCTTGAACACGGTATGAAACGCCGACCCAGGCTAAATTATTGTACATCACGTTCGTATTTATATCAACTTGCGTCCTTACTCCATCAGATTTAACAAAAATGGAAGGCTGTAATTCTAACTCACCAAAACTTGTTGAAATAGGATAATTATACCCTGCAGTGATGTAATAATGTCTTACTT
>CAYPJC010000040.1:10313-10553 GCA_964410855.1 uncultured Flavobacteriales bacterium
TGAAGTTTCATCCACTCTCTCACTCAAATCAGGTTGATTTAAATGCGTTGAAGAAATTCCAACGTATAAATCTTTCGTGTAATAATACAAACCAAACCCTAGATCAAATGTAGTTGCCCCTACTTCATCGTTAGGAATTGTAGAATCTTCAGTGCCATCAAAATTTCCTTCTGAAGTTCTCCAATCATTATTAATGGATTGATTAAAAACGCCAAATTCAAGCCCACCAGATAAAACACC
>CAYPJC010000041.1:0-10410 GCA_964410855.1 uncultured Flavobacteriales bacterium
GTAAAAGCTCCTTTTTTATCTAACTCCAAGAAAAAGTCTTGTGCTGTCTTGTGATGAAGCTCTGAAGAGGTTCTATGGTAAATGTCAAAGGAAATACCAAAATCAGCAAAAGCTTTTTTATTTAATTCATGAAACTCATCAACGATTGCCTGTGGGGTTTTCCCTTCCTTTTTAGCTCTAAGCGTTATGGCAGCGCCATGCTCATCAGAACCACATATAAATGCTACTTTTTCACCTTTTAGCCTTAAAAAACGGGCATATATATCTGCTGGAAGATATGCTCCTGCAAGATGCCCAATGTGGATTGGTCCATTAGCATAAGGCAAGGCTGCAGTTAGTAGGTGTTTCTTTTGAGAACTCATTAAATAAAATTTGGCTGCAAATATAGCAAGTTCAAACCTGTATGAGGCTTTATTTTAGAGTAAATGAAAGGTCAAAATTAGCTTGTCGAGTGAATCTTATTCTTTTTCCTAATCCTTCTTTTTATGATAACATTTAAAAACAAGGAGGCTAGTATGATTAAGGTTCCTGAATAAAAGCCAGCCGACATTTTTTCTTCTTCTCCAAAAATCAAAAAGGCCAAGACAATACCGTAAACTGGCTCAAGATTAATACTTAAACTTACCGTAAAAGGGGTTAGTTCTTCCATCACTTTAACAGAAGCCACAAAAGCAAAAGCAGTGCAAATTAAGCCCAAAATGAGCAAATAGATTAAGTCCATTTTTCCCATTTGAAAATTGGGAAACTCTGCTGATTTGAAAAGAAGAAAGCAAATTGAAATGGCAACAAATCCACCACCTAACTCATAGAGTGATATCCTACTAGAGTCGTATTTTTTTATCAGCCTCCCATTTATTACCGTAAATAATGAAGCTAGAAAGGCTGCAACAATCGCTAGACCTATACCAAAACTATTATCCGCTTCAAATTGAAATATAAAATACAAGCCTAAAAGGACAAGCCCTCCCAAAAAAAGCTCATACCCTTGAACTTTTCTTTTAAAGAATAAGGGCTCAAGCAATGCTGTAAATAAAGAAGTTGTTGCAAGCGCTGCTAGGGCTACCGAAACATTTGCTTGTTTTATGGATTCAAAGAAAAACACCCAATGTGCCGCAATGATAAAGCCTGTAAAAAAGGTTTGAACTGCACCTTTAATTGGCATTAATAGCGATTTCCTTTTCAAGACTAAAAATAACGCTATTGAAAGGCTTGCAATTAACATTCTGTACCATACAATTGACTCAGAAGGTATAGTAATCAGTTTACCTAAAATTCCAGTGAATCCAAAAATAAGGACTACCAAGTGCAAGAGAAGTAAATTCTTCAATTAACTAGATTTAATAGAAGAACAAGATTACGAAATAGCATAAAGCACAGGCTTACTTGGGCTCGCATCATTTTCAAAACTGGCAATTTGAAGGTTTAAAAGGTATAAACCATCTGGGATAGAGTCTGGAACAAAAACCAACTCAGTAATTGTTCGTTCAAGATTCGTATTTCCTGGATACTCCCAAAAAGCATGATGGGCTTCAAGCGTTCCACCATCAACTTCTTTATCAACTGAAGGCAAATCAATTAAGAAATGCTTGATTCCACTATTAATTAGTTCAGTCATGGCTTTTGCCTCAATAAAAGGAGGGTTTGTGTTGGAGTATTGTTTTCCTAATTTACTTTTATCATTTGGTAGGGTTCTCAATATAAGCGCTTCAGCTGTAAAATGCTTTCTTAAACTGCTTACTTTTTCTTTAGTAATCACCTCATCTCCATTGTTTTGCTTCTCAGCTTCGACAGAAATAAGCTCAGCAATAAAAAAGAATTGCTTGAGACATTGATTGATTGAGTAAACTTCTTTTGAAATATGCCCTACACACTCCGTGTGAGTGCCATTACCATGTGGGTTAAAGGAAATATTCCTAAAATTAACGCTCCCTCCTTCTGCTACAGACCCAGTAAATTGTTCTGTTCGCACAGGTTCAATTTTCACAGGGTCAACGTACCATGCAGAAACATTATTTTCTCCACTTTTTAGTGGAATTGAAATATCTAAAGGCCTACTTAAATCGGTTTGGTAAGTTTTACCGTTTTTTTGAATGGTGGTTTTCATGGCTTAAATTTAAGGAAGATTTGTATTCCTGTTTTATCGGGCTTCTCGACTTGGGTTTTAAATCGGGCTTCTCGAATTGAGCTTTCTACCGGGCTTCTCGACTCCGCTCGAAGTCCGAAAGACAAAACGATCGAAGTCCAATAAGTAACCAGCTTATCCATCATTTTGAAAGTCTATTGTGTGAAAAATCAAAGGTCGCCGAGCGAAGTCATTTTGAAAGTCTATTGTGTGAAAAATCAAAGGTCGCCGAGCGAAGTCGAGGTGCCTTTTGATTTGTAATGACTAAAATTCATACATTCCGCTAGAGGATGTAGCAAATTTACCCTACCTTCCATTAAAGCAATTTTCTTTTTCCTACTCCAATTTTGCACTTGTTTTTCCCTATAAAATGCTTCGTCTATTCGACTAAATTCCTCGTAATAAAGCAGCTTAATAGGTAAATGTTTTTTTGTGTAGTTTGCTCCTTCTCCCGCTTGATGTTGATTAATTCTTTTATCTAAATATTTTGTGCTTCCAGTATAAAAAGTGTCATTTGAACATTCCAATATGTACATATAAGCTTTCATCGTTATAAAATTAATGCAATTTTTGGGGCTTCTCGAATCGGGCTTCTCGACTCCGCTCGAAGTCCGATAAACAACCGCTCGAAGTCCGAAAGACAAAGCGCTTGAAGTCCAATAAGCAATTCGTTCGAAGTCCGATTTAACTCCCATGCAAAATTAAATAACTAATAATCTGTAGTTTAACTTAAGCTATTCCAATTCTATTACCTTAAATCTAAGACTATTGGTATTTTCATTCTTAATGCTACGTTTCTGCCTTGTTGATTTGCAGGATAATCCAGTTTTGGTAACTTCTCTATTGCTTTAGTGGCCGCTTTACTCATCGCTTTACTTGTTGTTTGCTCAACTTTAATTTCAATTATATGACCCTCCTTGTCAATTACAAAGCTCATCAGCGAACCTTGCCTACCGCCAATAGATCTTAATTGAGCCGTAGTTTAGAAATTTTTTAAAATGCGTTGTTGAATATCTTCTTGACTGCATTTTTGTAGCGCCTCTCCTGATAATCCTTTACATTTAATATAATGAGCAAATACTTGAACTTTTTCGTACCTGAAGTCATCATCAACCTTGTCAAAATCATCTCTACCAAAAAAGTTTGGGTCAATTGGTTCAATTGCAGAAACCGCCTTATCCGCAGGTTTTAAAACTGGAACCGGATCTGGATCAATTATTTTTATAATCTCATCAACTAGCGTCATTTGATTCGAAGGCTTTTGAATCTCTACTTTTTTAGCTTTATCAATTTGATAGGTGATTGGTGGCAATATTTCTTCAACATTATCCTTTCGATTAACCTCCCAATCGATTGCTGACTCATAAGTGACCGTAGTCCATTCAAATGCTGTTAAAGCAAAAGCCAATGCTATAACAAGTCCGGTTAAAAAGCGATTTAAAAATGGGAATTTTTGAGCGGTTTGATCGACTAATTTTTTCATGGTATATTGGTTTTGGGTTCAATCATAAACGCCATATGGCTCCATAAAATTGTTTATTGCTTTATAAAACATTGATTAGCTTTGTGTGTAGTTGAATTTTAACTAAAAAAACAAAGAGCAGAGTCTCAAACATGCCTAAAAATCAAAAATCGAACGGAAAATCTCTCCAAATAAGGGTTCTAGAAGCCTTTCGTAAAAATCCCACCCAAGCATTAAATTATAAACAAGTATCTAAACAGCTTGGAATTTCTCAAACCTCAAAGAAAAAAATTATTGGTAAAATTCTCTATGAATTAGTAGATCAAGAGAGGCTAACCGAAGAAAGTCCAGGTAAATTTAGATTAGAAAGCTCCGCAAAAAACTTAACAAATTTAGTTGGAAAAGTTGATATGACTTCCAGTGGATCTGCTTATGTGGAAGTTGAAAGTTTGTCAGATGATATTTATGTCAATGAACAAGACTTAGGAACAGCTCTTCATAATGATATTGTTGAAGTTGTAATTATTAAAGTTAAAAGAAGTGGAAAAGCCGTAGGAAAAATCGTAGAAGTAATTGAACGAAGTGCTACAGAGTTTGTAGGCACCATTCAGAAGTCATTAAAATATGCCTTTCTAATTCCCGATAGCAGAAGAATGCCTGTTGATATTTTTATCCCATTAAACAAACTAAATGGCGCAGAGAATGGGGAAAAAGCAATTGCCAAACTAGGTGAATGGCCGAAAGGTGCAGATAGTCCGTTTGGAGAAATAATCCAAGTTTTGGGCAAAGCTGGTGAAAACAATACTGAAATGCATGCTATTTTAGCTGAATTCGGCTTGCCTAATCAGTTTTCAGATAACATTGAAGCTGCAGCAAAAAATATTGATGTAGAGATAAAAGCGGAAGAAATTAAAAAGCGAAGGGATATGCGTAAAGTAACAACCTTTACGATTGACCCAGATGATGCTAAAGATTTTGATGATGCCTTATCGATACAACAACTAAAGAACGGAAATTGGGAGATAGGTGTTCACATTGCCGACGTAAGCCATTATTTGAAAGAAGGTTCTCCACTTGACCAAGAAGCTTATGATAGAGCAACTTCTGTTTATTTAGTTGACAGGGTTGTCCCTATGTTACCAGAAGTGCTTTCTAATTTTGCATGCTCATTAAGGCCAAACGAAGACAAGTATTGTTTTTCGGCCATTTTTGAAATGAGTGATGATACTAAAATCCATAATCAATGGTTTGGGAGAACAGTTATACATTCTGACAGAAGGTTTGCTTACGAAGAGGCGCAAAAGATAATAGAAACAGGGGAAGGAGATTTTGCAAAAGAGATTAACACACTAGATAAATTATCCAAGCAACTGAGAATTGATCGCTTTAAAAAAGGCTCAATTAATTTTCATAGTATTGAAGTTAAATTTAAATTGGATGATAAAGGAGAGCCGCTTGGAGTATTCTTAAAAGAGCAGAAAGACGCTAATAAATTGATTGAAGACTTTATGCTTTTGGCAAATAGGAAAGTGGCTGAGTTTATTGGCAGTCAAGAAAAAGCAAAGCCTTTTGTGTATCGGGTTCATGACAATCCTGATCCTGACAAACTACAAACCTTTAGTCAATTCATTAAAAAATTTGGCTACCGAATAGACACAACTTCTCCCAAAGGAATTTCTCAATCATTGAATCGTTTAATGACAGCTGTTAAGGGAAAATCAGAAGAGCAACTAATTTCACAGTTGGCCATTCGAACAATGGCGAAGGCAATTTATACAACCAAAAATGTAGGCCATTATGGGCTTTGTTTCAAGTATTATAGTCACTTTACTTCTCCTATTCGAAGGTATCCAGATGTTATGGTTCATCGTTTATTGCAACATTATTTGGATGGAGGAAAAGCGGCAAATAAGGAAGAATTAGAAGAAAAATCAAAGCATTGTTCTGAGCGAGAAAAACTGGCTACTGATGCTGAACGTTCTTCAATTAAATTCATGCAAGTCAAATTCATGCAAGACAAAATTGGGGAAATATTTGGAGGCACTATTTCAGGTGTAAGCGAATTTGGGATGTTCATTGAACTGGAAGATAACAAGTGCGAAGGAATGGTTCGCATGAGAGGCTTGGGAGACGACTTTTATACTTTTAACCCAGACAACTACGCAATAGAAGGTAAAAGGACCGGAAAGATATACCGAATTGGAGACTCAGTAACTATACGAGTGGTGAAAGCCGATCTTTCGAAAAAACAATTGGACTTTGATTTAGTGGATGATTTTTGATGCGTAATTCCTTCCCTATTTTAGTTTCATTCTTTTAATTTTTGTATTTACATTTTATGTAATTTTGCGCCCTCAAAATCAAAGGGGGCTGCTATGCAATTAAATTTTAGAGAAATTTTTACATCAGGAATGGTGTTGTTCGCTGTAATCGACATAATTGGTTCGGTGCCTATTATTATTGATTTACGCCAAAAAGTTGGGCACATTAAATCTGGAAAGGCTTCTATTGTAGCCATGGTATTAATGATTCTTTTCCTTTTCGTGGGAGAATCAATTTTGCACCTAATTGGTATCGATGTAAGTTCCTTTGCCATTGCAGGTTCATTTATTCTATTTTTCTTAGCCTTAGAAATGATTCTGGGCATTAAACTCTATAAAGATGATATTCCTGAAACTGCATCAATAGTTCCTATTGCATTTCCATTAATTGCAGGAGCAGGTACCATGACTTCATTATTAGCTATGCGCGCTGAATATGAAGTTCAAAATATTATTGTCGCAATTATTGCAAACATCATTGTTGTCTATGCCGTCCTTAAATCATCTTCATGGATTGAAAAAATTTTAGGCCAAGGTGGAATTGCAATTCTAAGAAAGGTATTCGGAATTGTGTTATTAGCAATTGCTGTTAAGCTTTTTCGAACCAACTTAGGAATTTAACAGCATCAACTTTTGTCGCTTTCTCTAAATTGCATCCAATTCATTTATTAAATTTGTTAGAATAAAATAATAGCAAAGCATTGGCGAATTTATTTAAGAATAAAGCAGATCAAGAAGTAAAAATTGGAAAGCCAGAATGGCTTAAAACCAAAATATCTTCAGGCAAGGAATACCGAGAAACCAAGAAGATAGTTAAGGAGCATAAGCTAAACACGATATGCGAATCGGGAAAATGCCCCAACCAAGCTGAGTGTTGGAGCGCTGGTACTGCTACCTTTATGATTTTAGGAAATACCTGCACACGCTCATGCCAATTCTGTAATGTGAATACAGGCAAACCTGAAGAATTAGACCCCTTTGAAGCTTTACGGGTTGCAAAGTCAATCAAGCTAATGGGCTTGAAACATGCTGTTATTACTTCGGTTGATCGAGATGATTTAGCCGACGGAGGAGCTGCTGCATGGAAAAAAACAATAGAACTTATCCGAAAGTATAATCCAGGAATTACGATAGAAACACTCATCCCAGACTTTAAGGGAGAATGGGAAAATTTGAAACCGATTATTGAAGTTGCTCCTGAAATAGTTTCTCATAATATAGAAACTGTGCAAAGAATTACTCAAAAAGTTAGAGTGCAAGCCAAATATGAAAGAAGTATTGAAGTGCTTAGAAGGCTAAAAGAAGGAGGAATCGAAAAAACGAAATCAGGAATAATGGTTGGCCTAGGCGAATTCCAAAAAGAGGTATTGGAAACAATGGACGATTTAAGGAAAGCAGGCGTAACCATACTAACTATTGGTCAATATATGCAACCCACTAAAAAGCATCTTTCGGTCGCAGAGTATATTCACCCTGATGTATTTGCTTATTATAAAGAAGAAGGCTTAAAAAAAGGTTTTCGCTATGTGGAAAGTGGACCTTTGGTGAGGTCATCGTATCATGCTGAACGGCACTTATAAAAAAGAATAGGGAACTTAGAAATTGAACATAAACTATTTGTAGTTTCTTATTTAAGTGGTTTTCAGCAAACCCTACTTAAGCTAATCAACTATTTTATCAGTTCTGCCTGTAGAATAATTTATCTTCAATGCATTCGCTTTTCTCAACTCTTGCTTAACATCAGTCACGATACCCATTTTTGTATCCACATCAACTTTCATTGAAAAGGTCATTAATGGGACCTCAACAGGATTTGTCTTTTCTTTTTCAGCTTCTACAAATTGAATAATCTCTTTTGTAGTAGCAAAGGCGTCATTTAGTTGAATTCTTGAAGCTGTTCCAAATTGCTCTTGAAGCCCTTTTATAGGCTCCCCAATGTATATGTAACTAACTAGTGATTTCCTCTCTAGTTTATTAACCTCTGTTGCTAAAGGAGTAACTATTTTAACTTTTAAGGACACCTCTCTCATTACAGTGGTAACCATAAAGAAAAATAACAACATAAATACGATGTCTGGTAAGGAAGCTGTTGAGATGGGAGGTTGTTCAATCCCTTTCTTTTTTCTAAACTTTGACATAACTATTGGTTTCCAATATTTTTAGGTTCTGCTTCTGAAATCCGCTGAGGATAAACTTTCTTTACCGCTTTAAGCTGCATTTTGGCAGTATTAGATATTTTCGCTTCTTTTTTTAGCTCTTTCATTGTTTTTCCAAACTTTTCTTGAGCGTATTCATTTCTAACTTCGTTGTATGCCGCAACCAACTCATTTTGCACTTTAATGTATAGTTCATAAGAGGTGCCTCTATCATTTTGTAGAGAAACAATTTGCTTAGAAACCTTCATAGATCCCAGAAGAGGAACATCGGTAATCTTTCCTTCTGGCATAGATGCATCTTGCCAACTTGGGTCTCCTATTATAAATTTCTTAGCTTCTTCTCTTAGGCTACTTACCAGCATTGGCTCTCCTTCTACCAAAAGGTCATCGTTTGCATTCGCCAATACTTGAAATACATTACGTTTCTTAATTTCAGGTGGATCTTCCAAAAGATCTTCTATAGGAGGAGGCAGTTTTCTAGTAAGCCCACCATCAACATCCATCGTTGTAGTTACCAAAAAGAAAATCAACAGTAAGAAGGCAATGTCCGCCATCGAACCTGCATTAATTTCTGGTGCTGCTCTTCTTGCCATAATTCTATTCTATTTAAACAATTTGGTGAATCCTGAAAGAACCGTAGTTAAAATAGCGATTACAGCTAAAATGTAAAATGCAATTAATCCCATACTCACTCGCTTTGAAGCCTCTGGGCCAGATATAAACTTTGCATATTTATCAGTCATTGTATCATCTGCCAAAGCATAAGATATAATGAAGATTAATAATAAGGCACCAAAGCCAATAAAAGCACTTTTTGCTCCCTTAGGGTTTTTCGCCATATTGATTAGTGGAAATACAATTGCTGATAATGTCCCTATTCCAAATAAGGCATAACACCAATAAATAATCATATCTACAGAAATTAATTCAGTGTAAAATAGAATACCAAATAATGCACTAACGCCTAATAAAACGTAAAGCATAATGGATAATGGTTTTGAAAGATCTTCAGACATAGTTTAAGCTTTTTTGTTTTTCAATTCGTGAGCAACTAGCAAATCAACAAGGCTAATGGAAGCATTTTCCATATCGTTTACAATGCTGTCTACTTTTGCAACAATGTAATTATAAAAAACTTGAAGAATAATTGCAACGATCAAACCAAATACAGTTGTTAAAAGAGCAATCTTAATACCTCCTGCAACTAAAGATGGAGAAATGTCTCCTGCAGCTTCAATCGCATCAAAGGCTCCAATCATCCCAATTACAGTTCCCATGAAACCAAGCATTGGCGCCAAAGCAATAAATAAAGAAATCCAAGAAATCCCTTTTTCTAATTGCCCCATTTGAACACTTCCATAAGAAACAACTGATTTTTCTACCATGTCAATTCCTTCATGACTTCTATCTAAGCCTTGGTAGAATATACTTGCAACTGGTCCACTTGTATTTCTACAAACTTCTTTAGCAGCATCTAATCCTCCTGAGTTCAATGCGTCCTCAACATTTGCCAATAATTTCTTAGAATTGGTGGTAGCCATGTTTAAGTAAATAATTCGCTCGATTACGATTGCTAAACCTAAGATAAGACAAAGCAATACGATACCCATAAATTCAGGGCCACCCTCAATAAATTTCTCTTTCAAAACTTGATGAAAAGACTTCTCTTCTTCAACAACTTCTGTTTCTTCTGCCTCCATTGCAGCTTTGTCAGCAGCAACTTTATCAGCAGCAGCTTTTTCTTCCATTGCAGCTTTTTCAGCCATAGCGGCAGAGTCTTCAACCATTTCAGTTGTAGTATCTACATCATCTTGTGCAAATGTGCTGTTGCTTATTCCAAAAGTGAAAAGTGCTGCAACTGCAAAATAAGTAAGTAACTTTTTCATAATTTAATAAGTGTTGATCGAATTTTAGTGTTAACGGTTTTATTTAAAGTTATTGCCTGCGAATTTAATAGACTTTATTGAATTTTGATAATTTTCTTTTAAACGATTGTAATTAATTTTTATTTTATCTACTTCTAGCCTAATCACAGAAAGGAAAGAATTGTTACGCTTGCCACTTACGCACTTACTTCAGCGGACAAGCGCTTCATGTGTTCGTCCTGAATTCTCAGGACTCGGAACGACCCCCGCGGGTGTTCTCATCCCTTCTATTCAGTATATTTTTCAACATTTTATAAAAACGACTCCACTTTTCCTGTTCATTTACTTGCGGAGAGGAAGGGATTCGAACCCCCGATGCGGTCACCCACATACACACTTTCCAAGCGTGCGCCTTAAGCCACTCGGCCACCTCTCCTTTTTCATCTTACTGCAGATGCCCAAATACCGGCACGCCAAATTACAA
>CAYPJC010000042.1:0-10330 GCA_964410855.1 uncultured Flavobacteriales bacterium
ATTGGGATCTTAAAATTGGATTACGAAATTAAACAAAATGAGCTAAAAGCTAATTAAGAATCAATTCCCATACTGTCCCTTTAATATTAAACATCATTAATTACTTTTGCACGCATGATTTTACCGATAATAGCATACGGCGACCCTATTTTAAAGAAGGAAGCTAAAGAGATAGAATCCGATCAGCCTAAGTTAAAGGAATTAATCAGCAACATGTATGAAACCATGTATAACGCTGAAGGGGTTGGATTGGCAGCTCCACAAGTTGGAAAATCTATTCGACTATTTATTGTTGATGCTTCTCCTTTTGAAGAGGATGAACCAGCACTCAAAGACTTTAAAAAAATATTTATAAATCCAATAATTGTTGAAGAAAGTGGTAAAAATTGGACCTTTAACGAAGGTTGTTTAAGTATACCTGGAATACGGGAGGATGTGATTCGCCAGCCTGAGATTACCATTGAATATTACGATGAGGATTTTAATTTGCTTGAAGAGAAATACAAAGGATTAGTTGCTCGAGTTATTCAGCATGAGTACGACCACCTTGAAGGAATTCTATTTACAGACCATATAAAACCTCTAAAAAGAAGATTATTAAGCAGCAAACTCAATAATATTAGTAAAGGCAACGTTAAGGTGCCTTATCGAATGAAATTTCCAAAAAAATAAATTATGAAAACAATCAAACTTATCACTTTAGTTTTAGTAACCGGATTCTTTTTTGCGTGTGGTTCTGGCGAATCACAAACGGATAAATTAACAGAAGAACAAGAAGTGAACTTAGATAAACTCAATGAAGATAACCTTTTAGTTGAAATAAAAAAAAGAAAAAAAGCGCTAGGCGAAGATGAAGAGGGAATGGAAAACGGTAAAGGTTTAGCGTTGATGAATGCTTATGTTACTTATTCAATGAGATTCAGTAATCATAAAGATGCGGATGAGTATTTATTTAAAGCAGGTGAAATCGCCATGGGTTTAAATCGAACATCTCAAGCCATTAATTACTTAGATCGGGTTTACAATGAATATAAAGAGTTTGAAAAAAGACCTTATGCCTTATTCTTAAAGGCATTTGTATTAGAAAATCAGGCTCATAATTTAGAAGAAGCTCAAATAGCATATGAGCTTTTTATAGAAGAATTTCCAACTCATGAAATGGCAGATGATGCACAATATTCTATAAAAAATTTGGGTAAATCTCCCGAGGAATTAATTCGCGAGTTTGAAATTATAGACAGCATTAGCAATGCTAAAGCAGCATAGTTTTAATACCAACTGTGGGTTAACCCAAAGGTTTCGAATAGGTAATTTTAGTTGTCTTTGATTCTCAAGGGATATTCATTTTAAGACACCTAAAGCTCAAAAGTGTCTTGTAGAATTTGCCTCAGTTGATCGGTAGAAAGCTTGTGAATCAATTTTCCATTTTTCGCAAGGGAAACATCGCCATTTTCTTCAGAGACAATAATTGCAACAGCAGAGGAACTTTCAGTGATCCCAACAGCAGCTCGGTGCCTTAATCCATATTTAGCAGGAATATCTGGATTGTCTGAAACCGGTAAAATACATCTAGCCGCAGTTATTCTATTGTTATGTATGATAACACCTCCATCATGTAATGGACTATTTTTAAAAAAGATGGACTCTAAAATAGCAATGGATAAATGGGCATCAATTTCATCACCAGTAGAGGCGTGGTACTTCAATTCAGTGTCTATGGGTAAAACAATTAAAGCTCCAGTTTTTGTCATGCCCATATTAAAGCAAGCGCTAACAATCACATTTATATTCAATTTTGTGGCTTCATTGGTTTGTCCTGACCACTTCCAAATTCTTTTTATAAAACCCTTTCGTGCAAAATTGCTCTGAGATCCAAGTACTAATAAGAAACGTCGTATTTCTTGCTGAAATACGATGATTAATGCTAAAACACCTACCCCAATAAATTGGCCAATAATTTCTGAGAGAAGTTCCATTTGCATGGCAGAAACCATTTTCCAAAAGAGGTAGATCGCTAATATGCCTAGAAATATCCGGATGGCAACCGTTCCCTTTACCAACTTATAAAGCTGAAAAAGGAGTAAGGAAACTAAAAGAATATCAATTGCGTCGAGCCAACGCATGTTGATGAATAAGAATTGCTGGCTTAAAAAGTAACTCATTGATACAATATTAATGCTTTTGATAAGAGTTGACAATATCAATGGCTTCTTTCGCTTCTTTTAGGTCGTGAACTCTTAAGATATTAGCGCCATTCATTAAAGCTAAAACATGGGCAGCAGTCGTTCCATTTAAGGCTTCTGCTGCATCTCTGTGAATTACTTTTTGAATCATTCCTTTTCTGCTCAATCCAACCAATATAGGGCAATCAAGATTTTGAAAGTGATTTAAATTTTTGAGTAAGGTATAATTATGCTCCAGTGTTTTGCCAAACCCAAATCCAGGGTCTAGGATCACATCATTTACTAAAAGTTCGGTAAGTCTTTTAAGTTTTTTGCTAAAGGAGAAATAGATTTCTTTGAATACATCAACATAAGTCGGATCAACTTGCATGTTCTCAGGTTTAGCTTGCATGTGCATTAAAACATAAGGAACCTTTAGCTCAGAAATCGTTTCAAACATCTTAGGGTCAAAGTCACCCCCTGAAATGTCGTTAATCATAGCTGCACCTTCTTGCACAGAAGCTTTAGCAATCTCTGAACGGTAAGTGTCAACTGAAACAACGGCATCTGGAAATTCCTTCAACACAGCTTTTAAAGGAGCTATTAGTCGTTCTTTTTCTAACTGTTCTGTAATTTCTTTTGCAAACGGACGTGAAGAAAAGGCTCCCAAATCTATGATGTCAGCACCTTCTTTAAGCATTAGTTCTACTTTACTCAATAGGTGCTTTTTTAACTGAAAGCGACTCCCTTCAAAAAACGAATCTGGAGTTAAGTTAACAATGCCCATTAACTTCGGTGTGGAAAAGTCCATTAATAAGCCTTTAAGTTGAATGGAATAATTCGGCTTAAAAGAATTATTTTCGTCAATCGGTTGCATCAATCAAAAGTAAGAGAAAAGCATGGGGAATACATCAGAACAATATGATAAAGCAGCAGCTCATTGTCAGGATATTTTCAATAAGAAGATGTTAGACTATGGCACTGCTTGGCGCGTTTTGCGCACAAGCTCTTTAACGGATCAGCTTTACATTAAGGCAAAGCGGATTAGAAGCATTGAAGAGAAACAAGAAAGCAAAGTAGACGAGGGAATATGGTCTGAATTTATTGGCATTGTGAATTATGCCATAATGGCCTTGGTGCAAATTGAATTGGGCTATAGTGAAGATACCAACTTGCCAGCAAATGACGCTTTGCGTTTATATAAAAAACATCTTGAAACGGCCAAAAACTTGATGGAGAATAAAAATTATGACTACGATGAGGCTTGGCGTGAAATGAGGGTTTCTTCATTAACCGATCTCATTTTACAAAAGCTGCTGCGCATCAAGCAGATAGAAGACAATCAAGGAAAAACGCTTATTTCGGAAGGTATTGATGCCAATTATTTAGACATGATCAATTATGCCATATTTGCATTAATTAAGATGGAAGAGGTAGGGGAAAAGGGTTAATAGTTGTTAAGCTTAAATAAACTAAACCTGCTGTCATTATCTTTGAACTTAAACCACGTTTATTATGAAGTATATTTTATCATTTGCTAGACTATTTGTTGGGAATCTATTTATTTTTAGTGGACTTGTTAAAGCGAATGACCCTATGGGTTTTTCCTATAAGCTAGAAGAATATTTTGTTGAGTTTGGTATGGATTGGGTGTGGTTGCATGAAATTTTGGTGCCTATGGCTGCCGGAATTTGTATCATCGAAATTGTGTTAGGTGTAGCCGTTTTAGTCGGTTATAAAATGAAACCAGTTTCTTGGGCATTGATGCTCATGATTGTATTTTTTACCATTTTAACTGGGGCCTCAGCCATTTTTGAAATCGTTCGTTCATGCGGTTGCTTTGGAGATGCCATCCCATTAACACCTTGGCAATCTTTCTACAAAGATTTGATTCTGCTCACTTTAATTTTAGTTATTTTCATTAAAAGGAAAACGATCAAACCGTATGAGGAGATAAAGGTTTGGGTAGTTGTTTCTATTGTATCAGTTCTTGTTCTTGCGCTTTTATCCATTATGTTAGCTTGGTCCATGCTTTGGATTTCAACTGCTGTTATTTTACTTGTTGGAATTATTTCAAAACAAGTATTAAAAGATGCAGAAAAGGCAGCTTTAATTGTGGTTGTCGCTTCTTTTGTAGTCAGTTTATGGATTTCAATTATGGCAGTAGAATATCTACCCTTCAGGGATTTTAGACCTTATGCCATTGAAAAGAATTTGCCAGAGCAAATGAGCTTGCCTGAGAATGCGATTCAACCAGTTTATGAGAATATCTTGGCCTATAAAAACAAACAAACAGGCGAAGTCAAAGAATTCACAACTGAAGAATACACCGCTGCAAAAATATGGGAAGATGAAAATTGGGAATGGGAGAGCACTGAAAGTGAATTAATAATAGAAGGAGATGAGGCAAAGATTACTGACTTATCTATTCTGACTCATGACAATCAAGACATTACTGACGCAGTTCTTGAACAAGATAAAATGTTATGGATTATTTGTTATGATTTAAGTTTGACCTCAAGCAAGCATATTCAACAAATTAATGAGCTTGCAAAAGTTGCATCTGGTCAAGGAATAAATGTAATGGCCTTGTCTTCGGCAGGTACAGATCAAAAAAATAAGTTTATAGCTGAAAATAACTTAGATTTTGAATTCTTTATAGTTGATGGGATAGTTTTAAAAACTATGGTTCGTTCAAATCCTGGAATTATGTATTTGGAAAATGGAACTGTCAAAGGAAAATGGCATGAGAATAAATTGCCAAGCCTTCAAGATTTATTAGCGCTTTAATTAAATGGGAGCCTTCTTAATTAGGAGATTTTTCTACGGAGGCTTAGTTTTATTTGGAGTAGTAACCGTGGTATTCTTCATTTTCAATGTTCTGCCTGGTGACCCTGCTCGAATGATGCTAGGGCAACGAGCAGATCAAGAAGCAATTGATGATATTAATCGAGAGCTAGGTTTAGATCGTGGCATATTTGTTCAATATGGGATTTATTTAAATGATCTTTCTCCAATTTCTTATCATAAAAGTGATGTAAATAGTAGTTTGCATTACGACTCTGGTCGCTATGGAGGGTATCAATTTATAAAAACAACTAATTATTCTTTGGTCCTAAAGTTTCCTTATTTGAGGAGATCTTATCAATCTCAAAAAGAAGTTTCTCAAATTTTGTTTAATAGTTTACCCGAAACAGCAGTCTTGGCGCTAGCATCCATTTTAATTGCCACTATCTTAGGTATCCTCTTGGGAATAATTTCTGCTTTATATCAAGACAGCTTCCTAGATCGAATGCTTTTAGTGCTTGCAACATCTGGTATGGCATTGCCTTCATTTTTTGTGGGTATAATAGCCGCTTGGTTGTTTGGCTACTTATGGTCTGATATTACTGGTCTAAATATGAGCGGAAGTTTATATGAAGTAGATGACCTCGGAAGAGGAGAGTACATTAATTGGAAAAACCTCATACTTCCTGCTTTGACTTTAGGAATAAGACCACTTGCTGTGATTCTTCAATTGAGCAGAAATTCTTTATTGGACGTGTTGAATATGGATTATGTTAGAACTGCAAAAGCAAAGGGTTTGAGTTTTAAAACAACTATTCTTAAACACAGCATGAATAATGCATTAAATCCAGTAATTACAGCTATTTCAGGAATGTTTGCTAGTTTGATGGCAGGAGCAGTTTTTGTTGAAATAATTTTTTCTTGGAAGGGGATAGGATGGCAAATTGTGAATGCTTTAGAGAAATATGATTTACCTATTGTTATGGGTGCAGTTTTGATAATTGCGACTATTTTTGTTGTTATTAATATTTTGGTCGATATTGTTTATGGATTAATTGACCCAAGAGTAAGGATTTAAATTATGGAAAGGAAAAGAATAGTAGCGGGAAATTGGAAGATGAATTTATCTTTTGAAGAAGGGAAAAATTTAACGGAGGAAATTGTTGAACGAAATTCGAGCGAAAATTGTGAAGTTATTTTAATTCCATCATTCATTCATTTAACTGGAGTGCAAAGGATAGCCGATGGATATTCTGTAAAATTGGGATCTCAAAATAACCATCATAAAGAATCAGGAGCATATACTGGTGAGGTTTCCGTATCTATGTTAAAGTCTATTGGTGTTCATTATGGATTGGTAGGTCATTCAGAGAGAAGGAAGTATTTTCAAGAAGACGATGATCTTTTGTTGAAAAAAACTAAAGCGCTGCTTTCGCAAGGAATAAAAGCTATATATTGCTGTGGAGAGCAAGCCGCAGACCGAAAAGAAGAAAATCATTTTTCAGTTATTGACAAACAGCTTTCCAAGTTGTGGACATTAAGCGAAGAAGACTTTCAGAAAATAGTTATTGCCTATGAGCCTGTTTGGGCAATTGGAACGGGTGTTACGGCAACTGCAGATCAAGCGCAAGAAATGCATGCTTACATCAGAGGGATTATTAGAGAAAATAAAGGAACAGAAGTAGCTGACTCCATATCTATTTTATATGGTGGAAGCTGTAATCCTTCCAATGCAAAAGAACTTTTTTTGCAAGAAGATGTTGATGGGGGACTTATAGGTGGAGCGTCTTTAAATGCAGATGATTTTATGAGTATTGTAAAATCATTTGATTGATGACTTACATAGCCTGCCACATAAATTTAACTCCCTTTCGTCCATTCAACGAAATATTAGTTGCTGACTTGAGTCAATTAAAATTTGAGAGTTTTTCTGAAGATGAATCAAAAAGTGAGTTAATTGCTTATGCTTTGATTGAGGATTTTGATTTAGCAGAAGTAGAATCTATTTGTTCTCAATTTAAAGGTCAACTGTCCTATAGTATTGAGACCTCAGAAATAGCGAAAGAAAACTGGAATAAAAAATGGGAGGAGAATTTTGAAGCCATTATGATTGAAGATTTTTGTTTAGTTCGAGCTCCCTTTCATTCAGCAGACCCTAAAGCTAAATATGAAGTTGTTATTGAGCCTAAAATGTCTTTCGGAACAGGACATCATCAAACTACTCAAATGATGATTGAATTGATGCAAATGACACCCTTTCAGAATCTTTCAGTATTAGATATGGGAAGTGGCACAGGCATACTAGCTATTCTCGCAAAAAAGATGGGAGCAGGTGAAGTTGATGCTATTGACACCGAAGAATGGGCTTATGAAAATATGCAAGAGAATGCCTTACGTAATGATGTAATCATAAATTCCTTTTTAGGCGATGTAAAAGAGATTCAAGGAAAGTCAAATTACTATGACCTGGTATTTGCTAACATTAATAAAAATATACTCTTAGAGGATATGCCTTTATATGATGCTGCATTAAAGCCCGGAGGTGTCTTATTTTTAAGTGGGTTTTTCGACTCAGATAAATCAGATTTATTGGAATCAAATGCCCTTAAATTATACGATTGCATAGATCAACGGGAAAAAGATAAATGGTGTGCTCTCAAATTAGTCAAAAAGCCCTCATAAGATTTAACTATAACATTTAACTATAACATGCTCTTACTATCTTCCGTTAAAAACTATATAATTTGGCTGCAAAATTAAAAACATCTTAATTGGAACATGTTTTGCAAACTAGCTCAAAATAGTTTTATTTACATAATTATATAATCTACCATGGAGTTTATTCAACGTATTGTCTTAAAGGCTTTTATATTTATATTGCTCATTGCTTTTGGCCAAAACACTTATGCACAAACACCAACTAACTTTCCCAAAGATTCTATAGAGTTTTTTGAAACGATGAATTCTTATTTATCAAGTGCTCGGAAAGAAGGAAAAGACTTCATGAAGCAATTTGAACTCGTTTGGTATGGCGGCTACTTCTCTGAGCAGCAAAGAGAAGGGGTTTATTTGGTGTCAAATAAAATGCTAAATAAGAAACTCCGAGCCTTTCCAGACTTTCAAAATTATTTATTTACTGTCGGAAGTTTTGTTGTAGATAAAAACCAAACTGAAGCTAGTTTTGAAGCATGGCAAGACATTGTTTTAAAATTATTGGAACAAAGAAGGAAAAAGAATTTCACTGACTTCTTAGAATTTTGCAATGGTTTATTCAGAGAAAACGCGTTTTACGTTTCTGCATCAACCAAATGGGCGGCCAATAATAGCAACTATGTTTTTGAATTTGATAGCTTACCAAAAATAACTTTTCAATCTCTAGATGTGATTTGTTATGCCAAGCGAGATAGTATGAAAATATTTGATACTAAAGGAGCTTATTACCCAACTGAAAAACTATGGATTGGCTATGGTGGAACTGTAAATTGGCAAAGAGCAGGCCTTTTAGGAGATGAGGTTTATGCTGAGATTACAAACTATAAAATTGACGCCAAAAAATCTGAATTTGAGGCTGATTCAGTCACCTTTTACAATTCTTTTTACTTGGATCAGCCACTTTCTGGTAAACTAACAAATAAGCTCCTTGCTAATATGACCGCAAACAATTCTTCCTATCCTAGGTTTGATTCTTACGATAAGAGAATTCGAATTGAAAACATTAGCCCAGGAGTAAATTTTGATGGTGGATTTGCAATGGTTGGAGCTAAATTCTTGGGCACAGGTAATGAAGAAAAAGATGCTTTAATAGAATTTGTAAGAAATGATACGCTTTTTTTAAGAGCCTCTTCAGAGGTTTTCTCCATTCGGACGGATAAAATTATCTCTAATCAAGCTGCCATCAGTATATATTTTGGAGTTGACTCCATAAGTCATCCTGGGTTGAATTTTAAATACATAGTTGATAAAAAATTAGTAACCCTTTATAAAGAGAATAAAGGGGTAGCAAAGACACCTTACAGCAATAGTTATCATAATTTGGAGATGGATTTTGAAGTACTCAATTGGAAAGCAGATGAGCCTATTTTAACGCTAACAAACTTAGTTGGAGGAACAAAAAAGGATGCACGATTTACTTCAAGTACTTATTTTAAGGAAGAGCTATTCAATCAAATTGGATCTAATGCTGATGTAAACCCTCTCTTTACTTTCAAAAAAATGGTTGATAAATATGGATCAACTGAATTGAGTGTAGAACAGTTGGGATACTTTATGAACATGAGTCCAAGCGATGCACAAAATATGATTGTTTACTATAGTACAATGGGTTTTATGGATTTTGATTTTGACAAGGACCTTTTTTACGTCAAGCAAAAATTACTTGATTATGTAATGGCTTATACTAAGAAAATTGACTATGATGTAATCAACATTAACTCAGTAGTTGATGGAGCAGCCAATGCAAAAATTAACTTATTAAATTATGACCTTTCTATTAAGGGTGTTAGAGGCATTGTTTTAAGCGATTCTCAAAAAGTGGTTATTCTTCCTTTAAACGGTGAAATAAAAATGAAAAAGAATCGATTCTTTGAATTTGCTGGCCAAATTAAAGCAGGTAGATTAGACTTTTATGGCAAACTCTTTTCTTTTGATTATGAAAAGTTTAAAATTAATTTAACAAATGTTGATTCCTTGCAAATAAAGGCACTAACAGGTGAAAAAGATCTCGATGGAAACCCAATGCTAAAATCAATTAAGACTGTAATACAAGATGTTAACGGAGATTTATTGATTGATAATTTCGGAAACAAATTAGGACTTAAAGATTTTCCCGAATATCCAATCTTTAACAGCTTTGGTAATAGTTATGTTTATTATGACCGCCAAGACGTTTTGGGAGGAGTTTACAAAAAAGGAAACTTTTACTTTGAATTGGACCCATTTACGATTGATAGTTTAGATAATTTCACAAATGAGCAGTTACGTTTTGATGGAACTTTTGCTTCAGCTGGTATTTTTCCTGAATTTGATGAAGTATTAACACTCCAGCCTGATTTTTCACTAGGGTTTATTCGAAAAACTCCTCCAGAAGGTTACCCAATGTATGGAGGGAAAGGTCAATTTTATGATGATATTAACTTAAGTCATGAAGGACTTAGAGGTGATGGCAAATTGGAATATATAACCTCTACGACTTATTCAACTGATTTTATATTTTACCCAGATTCAATGAGAACGCTTGCTGATCAATATTTTATTGATGAGCAAAAAGAGGGAGAAGGTGTTGAATACCCTACAGTAAAAGCGGAATTGATGAAAATGAGGTGGTTGCCTTATCAAGATATTTTATACGCAACCACTACAACAAAGCTTGGAATGGGAATGTA
>CAYPJC010000043.1:0-10257 GCA_964410855.1 uncultured Flavobacteriales bacterium
TTTATCAGCTTTTTTTTCCATACTTCGACTATAACTAGCTAAGCCCGCACCAAAGGTTGCTTCTATTGGTAAATTGAGAATATATGCCACTTCAGCCGAAGTTAATAAGCCAATTATATTGGCAGGAATCTCCAATATTGTAGGCAATATACTGGCGCGCATCTTCTTTGAGTTATGGTGTTCTGTTACATGAGTTAGTTCATGTCCGAGAATTCCGGCCAATTCATCCTTAGTATTCAGCAATACTAACAAACCCCTTGTTACATAAACGTATCCTCCAGCTGTTGCAAAGGCATTTGGTTCCTCTAAGTCAATTAAATTGTATTTCAATTTATAATCTAGACCCAAATGCTTTTCCAAGTTATGGCCAACTTCTTTGACTACATTAAGCAAATCCTCATTTTCATACAATCCATAGGTTGATTGAATCAGTTTGAACTGATTGTCTCCCATCTTATTCTCAGATTTTGTTTGGCTAATTACCCAATTAGGTTGAAGAATTTGCAGAAGAAAAAAAATGTAAAAAGGAACAAAAATCTTTCTAGTTGTCATAGTTGTCATGTAATATGTTGCAAGATTACTTAGAATCTTAGAATAATGAATCAGCAATTAAAGCACTTCCAATCGATCGGCATCCATTTATATAAAAACAAATAACAATATGGTAAATGCCCATGGAGAAGAGCCTCTTAACTAAAAGAACGTGCCCTGCTAAACGATAGCTTAAATGTTCTAAAACTTTATTCTACCATATAATACCTTTGACTTATTACCTACATTTAAAATGTAATTTTCTTGATCCGCGTTTGATTTACCGGGTATTAAATACCCTTTTATTTTATTTTCTCTTGAAATTATTTTCCGTTTAACAGATGTCCCTGGTTCAATAGTCGCTATATAAATTGCGGCTTTTCCATCTTTTGGATTGTCTACGGACTGCATATCATCTAGTGATTGTTCATTGATGTTTTTTACATGATCTGTATAAACTAAATACAACTTGTTTCCTTTGCAAAAACCTAGATAACCAAGACCGTTTAATAAAGGAGGATATGAATTCAAGCTTCTTGGAACCACCATTGGAGCTTCCATTATTAAGTCATTTGAAAAAGGTAAAACAACTAATTCTTTATCGGTAATCCCTGTACTTCTGTAACTCTCTTTATGGTTTGCCACTAAAAACCCACCACCCTTGTCATTGAGTATAATGTCTAAACTATAAACTCCATGAAACTTAACTCGTCCGTCACTTTTAACTTTATAACCCAACCCCAAGAAGAATTCTTCAGTATAGGGGAAAGATTGAAACTTATCTATTTCGTAAGTTAACGAGTCAAGCTTTGCCACAAAAAACCCACCGTAAGTAGATTTACCGTCTTCTTCAGTCCCAACTTGTCCTGTTAGGTATACATCTCTATCATTTGAGAGCTTTAATGTGATTTTTCCAAGAAAAAAATTATCAAAATTCAATTTCTTATTTATGATGACCTCGCCTTCACCATTTAACACTAGAAAAGCTCTGAAGTATTGAATTGGTTTTTTCTCACTTACGTAATAACTAATAATTGCATGACCCTTATCGTCTATCTCAACTTGTCTAATTTCAACGCTGGTTAATTTTCCTTCTGGAGTAAATTTAGTTGTATGTTTTTGAATATTTTCTCCATTTTGATCAAATGTTATGGTTCGAAACTCATATAAATTCTCATTATCTAATTCGCAAACAGTAGACCATACAACATGCTTTTTATTTGGCGAAAAGCTAATCTGGCTTTCAGATAAAGGAAAACCCGCACAATTGTCACTTGAAACTTTTGCAATTTCTACACGATCCAATTTTTCTCCTTCTAAGCTATAGGTATCACAAAAAATTGCTGTCTCTTTAAATCCTCCAGATTGCATGCTATATATTTTAAGCTTCCCATCAACAATTTGAAATTTAGCCGGATTATTTGAAAAAAATTCAACATCAAGACTCTTAGAAGATACTAAACTCATATTTTTCGAAAGCTTTTCAAATCGAAGTCTGCTTCCTGTCTTCATGGCACTAGGCCCATCCCGTTCTAAGGTGTAATAGAAACCTTCATGCCAACCTAAAGAATAAACCAAACCAGTTGCTTTATTCGCTTTAGCTTCGACACCCCACGTGATACTTTGAGCGCAAGTTGATTTAGGAATTGAGATTATTAACGCCAAAGCAATCAATGCCGAACATAGGTATTTCATAAAAAAAATTTAGAATACAAGAATAATTAAATATTACAGCACTTCCAATCGATCGGCATCCATTTTTATAAAAACAAATAACAAGATCGTAAACGCCCATAGAGAAGAACCACCATAACTAAAAAAAGGCAAGGGAATTCCAATTACTGGGGCCAATCCAATGGTCATACCAATGTTAATGGTAAAGTGAAAAAAGAGAATAGCTGCTACCCCATAGCCATAAATACGTGCAAAATTAGAACGCTGGCGGGAGCAAAGGAATATAATTCTAAGGAGAAGTGCAATAAAAACAGCTATTGTAAAGAAACTTCCAACAAAACCCCATTCTTCTCCAATAGTGCAGAAAATAAAATCTGTGCTTTGCTCTGGAACAAAATCATATTTCGTTTGAGTTCCTTGAAGATACCCTTTACCCGAGAAGCCTCCTGAGCCTATAGCTATTAAGGATTGATTTACATTGTAACCTGCCCCCTTAGGGTCCGATTCTAGGCCTAATAAAACATTAATTCGCTTCGATTGATGAGGCTCAAGCACATTGGCAAAAACATAATCAACACTTTTAATTAACCCAATACAAGCAATAAAGATGGAAATTAAATAAAGTGCTATTTGTTTCTTTTTCCGATTCAAATAAAATACCAAGCCTAAAAGAAGGAGGACTAAAATAATAAGAAAGGTTGAACCGCTTATGGAGATATCAAATGGTAGCGGGTATACATCAGATTGGAATAACAAGGTCATCACAAAAAGGAAGGCAGCTACAATACCAACAATTAAAAAACTTCCTGACAAGCCTTCTCGATATAAAACAAGTACAAAAGCCCCATAAACTAAAGCTGAACCGGTGTCATTTTGAAGTAGAATTAAAATAGCAGGTAATCCAATTATTAGAGCAGCAATTGCTTTTGTTTTAAAATTCTTGAGCTTAATATTTAGCGTACTCAAGTATTTCGCAAGAGCCAAATTTGTGGCAAATTTTGAAAATTCAGAAGGTTGAATTTTAAATCCTCCAATGGCAAACCAAGAGGTTGCTCCTTTAGTTTCTGCACCAACAAAAATGACAGCTAGCAATAAAAGCAGAACAACTCCATAAATAGCATAACCAAAAGTTGAAAAGAAACGTTCATCAATTAATAAAATGATAACAGCCAAGACTACAGAAGTTCCAATCCATAACAATTGCTTACCATACCGCTGTGTAGTATCAAAAATGCTTTGAAATTCTTCGTTGTAAACCGCAGCATAAATATTTAACCACCCAGCTATAACCAACACTCCATAGAGTGCAATTAGTAACCAATCAATACTATCTATTAAACTTCTGCTCTGTCTCATTGCTTGGAACTATTTTATTTCTTTATTCCAATTAAATCTCCTTCTAACATTCTTTTTTCAATACGTGGCCTAGTGATGGTATCGCTCAAATATTGCTCAATCATCAATCCTGCAATAGGAGCAGCCCATCGTGAACCCCAATAACCATTTTCTACATATACCGAAATAGCAATTTGCGGATTATCCATTGGTGCAAAAGCGATGAAAGTAGAATGATCGTCGCCATGAGGGTTTTGTACCGTTCCTGTTTTCCCACAAACCTCTATTGAGTCAATTCTTGCTGAGGTTCCAGTTCCTTGTTTGACTACTAAATTCATCGCACTAACTACTTTTTCAAAATGCTCGCGAGCTATTCCTGTTTCATTTTTAATAATACCGGAATCCAATTCAGTAATAGACACCCCATTTACTTCTTTTGCAATGTGAGGTGTTATGTAATAACCCCTATTTGCTATAGCAGCTGTCATATTAGCCATCTGCATTGGGGTAAACCCCAATTCACCTTGTCCAATGGCTAATGAAATAATGGTTAATGAACTCCAACTTCCTTTTCGGTAATAGCGATCATAATACTCAGGCTCAGGCACAAAACCACTAAGCTCATTAGGTAAGTCAATATTTGTCTTCTTCCCCAATCCAAAATTTGTAACATATTGTCTCCAAACACTATATCCCTCATCTGCATTTGGATAATGGTCTATTATACTTCTAAACACATTGCTATAGTATGAATTGCAAGAGGTTTGAATAGAAAATTCCAAATTAACAGGTGATTTATGACTGTGGCATCCCATGCGGAAATTTCCTGAGCGGTATCCATTATGGCAAGAGTACAAGGTAGTTGGGCTTAGCACTCCCTCTTGTAATCCGATTAAAGCATTTATGCTTTTAAATGTTGACCCAGGAGGATATTTGGCCATTAATGCTCTATTAAAAAGTGGGTTTAAGCTATCTAAACTTAAAGCTTGATAATTCTTAGACCTTGCCCTACCTACTAATAAATTAGGATCATAGCTTGGCATAGTAATCAGAGCTAAAATCTCTCCGGTGCTTGGGTCAATAGCTACAATGCTTCCTTTTTTATTCTGCATTAATTGCTCACCATACTCTTGCAATTTAGCATCTATAGTTAATTGCAAATTACTGCCAGATACCGCTGTAGAGTCATAGGCGCCATCCATAAACTTGCCTTTCTCGCGGTTAAATACATCAACCATTTGAATTTCAACACCACGTTTCCCTCTAAGAGATTCTTCGTATTCCTTCTCAATTCCACTGATTCCAATATAATCACCAGATTTATAATAGTCGTTCTTCTCAATCACAGAAGGACTTACTTCTCCTACATATCCCAAAACATGAGCGGCTGTTCTTTCTGGATAAGTCCTCAAGGTTCTAGTTTGAACATAAAATCCAGGGTAATTAAATAATTGCTCTTGAATTTTCGCGTAGGACATCGCTGATATTTCCTTTTCAAATACGGAGGATTTGTAATAAGAATATGCCTTCGCCTTCCCTACTTTTTCTTTAAACTGATCTTTAGAAATTCCCAGGAGTTGACAAAAGCCTGTAGTATCGAATTCTTCGGGCAACTGCTTAGGAATAAACATTAAGTCATAAGCTGCTTCATTGAATACCAATAGCTCCCCATTACGATCGTATATTAGCCCACGAGCAGGGTATTTTATGATGGTTCTTAACACATTGTTATCTGCATCCAATTTATAGTGATCATCTATAACTTGAACGTAAAACAATCTTATCAAGAAAATAACGCCAATAGAAAGAAAGATGAGAGAAATGATAAATCCACGAGACTCCAAATTTCTCATCTCTTAGCCTCCGCGTTGTAAAAAAATAATTGAGTGATTAATATAAGGAGCAAGGTAAAAAATACACTTGCTAAACTTCTAGCTATCGTGCTAAAGGGCTCAGAAAATCGAAACACCTCAACAAAAAATAAAAACACATGGTGAATAAAGGTGCAAAGCGTTGCATAAGTTAAAAACCAACTAAATCCTAAGTCTTGAACAGAAGGCTTTTGACTTAATTCATAGCCATCTCTTGGAGCTAATAATTGCAATACATAGGGTCTGCAAAATCCTAAGAAAATTGATGCCGATGTATGCATTCCCAATGTATCCGAAAAAACATCAACAGTAAGACCCAATGCCAATGAAAGTATAAGCACAAACCACTTTGGAGTTTCAACAGGCAACCACAAAATAAAAAGGATGTACAAAAATGGATTTACAAATCCCGAAAATTGAATATTGTTTAGAACAAGTACTTGAATAAGTACAAATAAAATAAACTGAATGGGATACCCAACTAACTGCTTAATCATCTTTACCCCCTGATTCTAACGTTTCTTGTTCTATTTTATAATTATTCTTAACGACATAAACATGAGTTAATCGCTTAAAATCATTGCTAAATTTAATTTTAATATCATAAAAATTTTCTCCCTCAGGTTTGCCAAAACTTTTAATTGTTCCCATAATAATGCCTTCGGGAAAAGTTGCAGAAAACCCACTACTAACAATGGTGTCTCCAATTTCTAAAGAAACATGATTGGGTATATCAACTAAAATTCCCTCTTCAAAAGTAAGCCCGTCCCATTGCATGGAACCAAAGTAGTTGGTATTTTTCAGCTTTGCACTTGTTTTTGAAGATCTATGCAACACAGAGAGAACAGAGGCGTAATGCTCAGATACATTTTTAACTATTCCAACTACACCTTGAGGCCCAATTACACCCATTCCTTTTCTAATGCCATTTGAAGAACCAATATTCAAGGTAATATAATTGTTCTGCTTGTTTACAGAGCTGTTAATGACCTTCGCTTTAGAATAAAAATATTTCCTCTTGTAAACTGTGTCATTAACCATGATGTTTTCGCCGAACAGCCGTTGATAAGCTCCAATTTGATTTTCACGTAACTTTCTATTCTCCTCAGAAAGAAGCTGATTAACTTCCTTCAAATCAAGGTAATCAGACCATTCTGAATAGCTTTCGTAAACACTACCAGTCAATTGATTAGTTGTATTTAAAAAGGTAGAACGCTGAACATTGTTATTTCTAAAAAGCAGATAGAAAGCGAAAACCTCAAATATTAAAAAGAGGAAAAAAAACGAATACTTAGAAATAAAAGCAATTAAGTTCCGCATTAAGTCAACTTAAGGTATTTATCTTATTAAAAATGGCAGTTTTGCTGAGTTCTTCAAAGCAATTCCTGTTCCTCTTGCTACTGCTCTTAAAGGGTCTTCAGCTACATGAACAGGTAATTTTGTTTTTTGAGAGATTCTTTTATCTAATCCCCTCAACAAAGATCCTCCACCAGCTAAATATAGTCCCGTTCTGTAAATATCGGCAGATAATTCAGGTGGTGTCATCTCCAAAGCATTTAATATAGCTGCTTCTATTTTAGTGATTGATTTATCTAAGGAGTGAGCTATTTCAGTGTACGAAACTTTTATTTCTTTAGGTGTTCCTGTCATTAGATCCCTTCCTTGAACAGCATAATCATCAGGAGGATTATCTAGTTCAGGTAAAGCAGAGCCAGCTTCAATCTTAATTTTTTCAGCAGAACGCTCTCCGATTAATAAGTTGTGTTGTCGGCGCATATAATCAACAATGTCGTTTGTAAAGTCATCACCTGCAACACGAATAGATTTGTCGCAAACAATTCCTCCTAACGCAATCACCGCAATTTCAGAAGTTCCTCCTCCAATGTCGATAATCATATTACCCATAGGCTCTAATACGTCAATCCCAATTCCAATTGCAGCAGCCATTGGCTCATGAATTAAATAAACTTCCTTCCCTCCTGCATGCTCTGCCGAGTCTTTAACAGCTCTTTTCTCAACCTCCGTAATACCTGAAGGAATACAAATTACCATTTTTAAAGATGGTGTAAAGTATCTTTTTTTGGTATTAATCATTTTGATCATGCCTCGAATCATAAATTCTGCAGCTTGAAAATCAGCAATTACACCATCTTTCAATGGCCTTATTGTTTTAATATTTTCATGGGTTTTACCATGCATCTGCATCGCTTTTGTACCCACCGCAATTACTTTATTAGTAGTTCGATCAATTGCCACGATAGAAGGTTCATCTACAACTACTTTATCATTAAGAATAATTAAAGTGTTAGCGGTTCCTAAATCAATGGCTATTTCCTGTGTAAAAAAATCAAATAATCCCATCTTGTTATGTTATCAATGTTTAAAGTGACGCACTCCTGTAAATACCATTTTCATTTCATTCTTGTTGCAATAATCAATAGACAATTGGTCTTTAATTGACCCTCCGGGCTGAACTACTGCAACAATTCCCGCCTTCCGTGCAATCTCAACACAATCCGGAAAAGGAAAAAATGCATCTGAAGCCATTACTGCACCTTGTAAATCAAATCCAAAGTGATTGGCTTTTTGAATCGCTTGTTGAAGTGCATCAACTCTAGAAGTTTGTCCTGTCCCACTGGCTAATAATTGCCCGCCTTTTGCTAAAACTATAGCATTCGATTTTGTGTTCTTTACCAATTTAGCTGCAAAAACTAAATCTTCCTTTTCTTCTTCACTTGGCGCAGCAACAGTTACAGTCTTAAAATCATCTACTGTTTCTGTTCTCAGATCCTTCTCCTGCACTAAAAAGCCGTTTAAGGCTGACCTGATTATTGTAGAAGGAAGCTCTAATTTATGTTGCTTTAATACGATTCGATTTTTCTTTTGTTTCAATATTTCCAAAGAAGTTTCGCCATAGTCAGGAGCAATGACCACTTCGCAAAACAAGGCATTAATTTTTTCTGCCGTTTGGTCATCTACACTTCTGTTGCAAATTAACACTCCACCAAAAGCAGAAACAGGATCACCAGCTAATGAAGCAGAATAAGCTTCAGAAAGCGTTTTGCGACTTGCAATTCCACAAGCATTGTTGTGCTTTAAAATGGCAAAAGTCGGCTCAGCCGTTTTAAATTCAGCAATTAAGTTTACAGCCGCATCAACATCCAACAAATTGTTGTAAGAAAGTTCTTTACCGTGCAGTTTAGTAAACATGCCTTCTAAATCCCCAAAAAAGGAAGCATTCTGGTGTGGATTTTCCCCATAGCGCAACGGATTTGAATTCCGCTCACTCAATTTTAAAATATTTTCTTCTTGGTCTTGATTGAAGTAATCAAATATTTTGGCATCGTAATGCGAAGAAATATCAAATGACTTTAAAGCAAATCCTTTTCTTTGAGCTAAACTTGTTTCCCCCTTAGTTGATTTTAAGATCTCTAAAACTTCAGCATATTGCTCACGTGAAGAAACTGTTAAAACATCTTTAAAGTTTTTGGCTGCAGCTCTAATCAAAGAAATACCACCAATGTCAATTTTTTCTATTATTTCTTGTTCTGTACCTCCACTAGCAAGTGTTTCCTCGAAAGGATATAAATCAACCATGACTAAATCAAATTTAGGGATTTCGTATTCCTTCATTTGTTTTTGATCAGAATCATTATCTCGCCTAGCCAAAATTCCACCGAATACTTTAGGGTGTAATGTTTTTACTCTTCCACCTAAGATAGAAGGATAAGAAGTTAAGTCTTCTACCGTATGAACTGGAACATTCAATTCCTCTAAAAATTTCTGTGTACCACCAGTGGAATAAATTTGAACTCCTTGTTGGTTTAATTCCTTAGCAATTTCCGCCAAACCATCTTTGCAAAATACTGATATTAAGGCGTTTTTTATTTTTATTGATTGAGACATGAAGGCTTGCTGATTAAGCTTACAAGATTAGGTAATATTGTGGATATGTGAAAATACATTTTAATGAATTAGGCATCAAAATGAAAGAAATTTTAAAGCTCATTTCAGTTAATTGATAAGCGGTAATTCAAGTATGAAATACAAAGATTAATTTGGTTTTTTAATTACTCAATGCTTTACCTTAGACTCATAAAAGAAAGTTTTCTTTTTGCAATTGACTCCCTCATTGTAAATAAACTGCGAACCATCTTATCCCTTTTGGGAATTACCATTGGAATCTTTGCCATGGTTTCGGTATTTACGTTGGTTGACTCTTTGGAGAATAATGTTCGAAACTCCATTCAAAGCTTGGGAAACAATGTTATTTATATTCAAAAAATGCCTTGGAATTTTGACACCAATCGACCTTGGTGGGAATATATTCGACGACCTAACCCAAAAGTTGTGGAATTTAAAATGGTAAAGAAAATGTCTCAAAGCGCCGATGCCGTAGCAATGGTTATTGCAGGACGAGGCACAGTAAAATATCAAAACAATTCAATTGAAAACATTAATGGAATGGGTGTAACCCAAGAATACAACAACATTTGGGACTTAAAAATTGAACAAGGCCGTTACTTAACTGATTTGGAGAGCAGGACAGGCAGACCTGTGGCCATTTTAGGAGCTACTGTAGCTAACAATCTATTTTCTGGGGCAGAGCCAATTGGAAAAAAATTCAAGTTCAACGGCAGAAAACTTGAAGTTATTGGTGTATTAGAAAAAGAAGGTGAAAGTATGATGGGTAAATCCAATGATGAAAATGTATTTATGCCCCTTCAATTTGCCCGCAATTTCTTCCAAATAAGAGGAAGGAACTCAGGTGCCATTATTATGGTGAAAGCCAAAGATGGAATATCTAATCCAGCATTAATTGATGAGCTAACTGGTATTATGCGCT
>CAYPJC010000044.1:0-10257 GCA_964410855.1 uncultured Flavobacteriales bacterium
ACAAAGCATTGAAAGAATAAGAAAAAATAGAAACTCTAAACAAGTTAAGAGTGCTTTAGATGAATTAACAAAAGCTGCAATTGCAGAGGAAGGAAACCTACTTGAGCTTACTGTTGTTGCAGCTAGAGAGAGAGCTACACTTGGAGAGATATCTGATGCTTTGGAAGTAGCTTATGGTCGATATAAGGCTCAAATTAAATCTGTTTCAGGAATATATTCTCAAGAAGCTATGGAAGACACTGATTTCTCTAAAGCAAGACAATTGGCCGATAAGTTTGAAGAAAAAGATGGTAGAAGGCCAAGGATTATGGTAGCAAAAATGGGACAAGATGGCCATGACAGAGGTGCTAAAGTCATTGCAACTTCTTTTGCCGATATTGGCTTTGATGTTGATATCGGCCCGTTATTTCAAACCCCAGAAGAAGCTGCAAAGCAGGCTGTTGAAAATGATGTTCATCTTATTGGAATTTCTTCCTTAGCTGCAGGACATAAAACCCTTGTACCTAAGGTAATAGATGCATTAAAGAAATATGGCAGAGAAGACATTATGGTAATTGTTGGAGGAGTAATTCCAGAACAGGATTACCAGTATTTATGGGATTTAGGAGTTGCCGGGATATTTGGACCTGGAACAAAAATATCAAAAGCAGCCCAAGAAATTTTAAATATAATGTTAGAGGATTAGCCTTCCAATATTCTAATAGGCTAACATTAGACTGTCTCTCAAAAATTCATCCTTATTGGTATTTTTGCCAATATGGGGAAAGGATCTGGGCTTTTAATCTTGCTGTAATCTCTAGATTAACAGAGGACCCACTTTTTCGCTGTTCTCGCCAACCAACTATTTGATGTAAAAATTCCTACTCATTAATTTTGAGTTTTATAAAAAACCAAGAAAAGGCACAAAGAGTTGCACCTATTCAGTATTAGCTAAATACAAGAATTAATTAATCGGGTAAAATATATGGGTTTCAATTAACTCAGGATCTACTTCTGCCGGGTCATTAGCATAAACTTCCCAATAAAATGTTCCTATCTCAACTCCATTACCAATACAATATTTGTAAATAGCATTATGCATTTTTCCTGAATCACTATAATTACCTTTATAAATACCCATAACTACCTTTCCAGATGGAAGTTTCTTTCCAATAACCCGTCCTTCTCCTTCTATAATTGATGCAGTAGGCATAGCAGCCTCCAAAATCACTCCTTTAGGCGAAAACTGATGATATATCGCTAATGGCATACCAATAATTTCAATTTGTTCTGTGGCAGCATATATGGAGAGTTCTGTGTACAATTCGGTTAGTTTTTTACTCAAGTCAGCAATGGTTGTTGTGTCCCTTATAGAAATTATGGGTCGGGCATTTACTACTATAACTTCTATACCCATGGGATTATTTCCTAAACCGCTTACATTTCCTTCATTGCCTTGCTTAGGCATCGATTCTATATATTCTTTTAAGTTTTTTAAACTTTTCTTATAACTATCTTCTAACATAAACTTCATGAAAGTATTCATCAAATTCATGTAGAATGGTGTTTCTGCACCTTCAAAATTCCATATCACTTTTGTTCCACTTTCAACCTTTTCTAGGTTAAATGCTGCATAATTTTTTCCATCCCATCCTTCAAATTCCATCTCAGTTTTGATGTATTCATTTTCTTTCAATTCGATGATTTCTTGTTGTCCATTTCCTAAAACTGTACTTTTCCATTTACTAAATGCTCCAATTTCGCCCATATTTTCAGAGTATTCAAAGGTCATATTAGAGTCCTTTTGTTTCCAAACAGACCAATTATCCCATCGCTTAAAATCACCTAATTCATTAAATATTATTGAAGAGGGGACATTTATAATAATGCTCTCTTTTACCTCAATTTTGTTGGGTTGAGTTGAAGAAAAAATAAGTAATAGAGCAATAATTACCCCAAGCACTATAAATATCCCTTTTAATATTTTCATTGGTTTTAAGTTTGATTATCATAGCTAAAGTAAATCTTTTTTTTGCATATTAATTCCCTTATTTAGCAAGCATGAATGCACTTGATTTAAAATTCAGAGGAGTTTTAAATGTAGATACCGGTTGTTTAGTTACACTTTCCGCAGAAACTGATTACAATATTTGTCTACAAAAAGAGACAAAAAGTAGTCTCTTTGGTGATGAAGGGTTATTTTTGCCAACCTTAAAAGGCTCAGGCATTGATTGTATCCAATCAATGCCATTAAGTATGGCTAGCAAATAAAATATTTTCTCATGCATCCAAAGCCGGTAGAAAGCGAAAGGGAGAAGGAAGTATATATGGTGGCTTGGGTGGTTTAATTGGTGGATATAAATTTTAAAGCAGCGTAATCGTTAATTAATCAATGAAGTTTGGCCTTATAATAAATTTTCTATTTTTTGTTTTCTCATATTCGATCTATGCCGAAGGTGGAGAAGGAAATAAGAAAGACACTGTTCAAGCATTGGTAGTCTCTTCTATTGAAAAAAATTCCAGATTTAACCTTAGTGAATTAAGCGGAAATGATATCATATCTATGATCGATTCATTGCTAGATTTAGATGCTGTACCCGCTGAATTGGTTAAAGAAATCAATGATTATGCGGAAAGCAAATTACTTAAACATGACTATTATGTTTCCTTAACTGGCTTTTATGATGAAAGCATTTATCCTTCTCAATCGATGTATAAAAGTTGGGACACTTATAATTTGTATCCATATCAAGAAAGCCTAAGAAAAAATGACAAGAAGGTAAAACTTATTATTCAAGATAAAGAAAACTATTGCAATTTTGTGCCACCAATAAAAGGTTTAATAACCTCTAATTTCGGATGGAGAGACGGTCGAAATCATAATGGAATGGACATTGATTTACAAGTCTGGGATCCTGTGGTAGCCTCTTTTGATGGTATGGTAAGAATTGCTAGATATCACAACGGATATGGCAGGGTAGTCGTAATTAGACATTATAACGGATTAGAAACGCTATATGCTCATTTGCACAGGTTAAAAGTTAAACCGGGCGATGTTGTTGAAGCTGGAACTGTAATAGGGTTAGGTGGAAGTTCGGGAAAATCGACAGGTAGCCATTTACATTACGAAGTCAGATTTAAAGGAAAACCAATCAATCCTAGAAGTTTGATTGACTTTAACAATAATTGTTTAATTAGTGATTCTTTAATGTTAGTTAAAACGAAATGGTCCTACACCCCTGTTCCATTAGGCGTTGAATACCACACTGTAAAAAAGGGAGACAATTTGCATGAAATAGCTAGAAAGTATGGGACATCCATTTCGAATTTATGCCTAATTAATGGAATTAATCGAAATAGAATCTTAAGAGTGGGCCAAAAATTAAGAGTAGGTAGCTAATGTTAACTCTAATCAACTTTCAAGACCACCCAACCAACAGAAATAAGAAAGTTTTCTTCTTTAAAGATGAAATTCAAGCAAGATATTTTGAAGAATTGCTTTTAACTGAGAAAGTTGACTTTGAAAAACAAATCGATGAAAAAGGAGATCAAACTATTTATTTTGGAGTAAAAATAGCAGATTTTAAAACGGCTAAAAGATTGAACTATTTGACGATTGGCCATTTTAGAAAACCTTTTATTCCTGATATTTTCTTGAGATACTTTATCATTATTATTTCATTATTGGTTTTAACCTTGGCAATTACCGGTGCCTTACTTTCTTGACTATACTTAGTTGCATAAATTGTACTTTTGCAGGATGAATAGGCCACCTATCATATATTTATTAGTAATAGTAATTGGCTTATCATTTAGTGCTTTAGCTCAAAAAAAAATGCAATATTTGGTCTTCAATTTAAGCCAATTATAAGCTCAGAATTGATTAATACTGGACCACAAACAAATACAGAAGGAAATGTTAACTTTAAGCTAGAGCCAAGTGGTGGCAATAGTTTTGGTGCAGTTATCAGAAAAGGAATTTCAAAACAAATATCCATTGAAACAGGCATTAATATTACAAGAAGAAATTTTGATTTAACTATCAACGAAGATTCAACAAATTTCCAAGGCACTTCAGGTTTTAAATACATCATTTATGAAATCCCAATACTAGGATTGGTTTATGTTCAATTGGGAGAAAAAACATTTCTAAATACTGCATTCGGGCTTTCATTAAATTTTCTCCCGTCAGATTGGGAATCATTTGATTACTATTTTGAACATTATTCAGCAAGAAGATCTTGGGTAGTGCCTAGTCTACTTGCAAATATTGGATTTGAATATAGAACTTATGATAAAGGTTTTTTCTATGTAGGAATTTCATACAACAGACCTTTTACAGAAATAACAACAGCAGGAGTATTGTATAAAGTAGATCAAGATGTGCAAGAGACAACCTTTTTCGAGGTATCTGGAAATTACTTAACTATTGACTTAAGATACTTTTTTAACGAACCAACAAAAAATAGAAACAGAAGATGATTGAAACCTTGAGAAATTTTTTAATTGATTATTTTATAAAATTTGGAATTGCTGATTTTTACAGTGAAGTTATTTCTACGGGAATTCTTGCTCTAAGTACTATTCTTCTAGGGTTATTCATTGACCGAATCTCTAGAAAATATCTAATAAAAGGATTTACCGCATTGGCCAAAAAGAGCAAAACAAATTGGGATGATATACTGGTTGAGAACAAGGTATTTTATGCAGTTTCACACCTAATTCCTGTTCTATTCGTTTTTCACCTTTTACCAGAAATAGTCAGTAACTATAAACTATTGGTTGATTTTTTTGAGAGAATTGGTGACATAATAGTCATATTGGTAGCTCTCCAAATCATATTCAGAATTTTGAACACCATTCAAACCATTTTGAGTCGTGTTGAAATGTTAAAGGATAAACCTTTGCAAAGTTATTTTCAACTTGTAAAAATTACTATCTCTTTAATCCTTGGAATTTTAATCCTTTCCATACTTGCCAATAAATCTATCACATTCTTTTTTGGCGCTTTTGGAGCCATGACGGCAGTTTTGTTACTTGTTTTTAAAGACACCATTTTAGGATTTATTGCAAGCATTCAACTTGCAGCAAACGATATGATACGCGTTGGTGATTGGGTGGCAATGGAAAGGTATGGCGCTGACGGCGATGTTGTAGAGATAAACTTGACAACTGTTAAAGTAAAAAATTGGGATAAAACAATTTCAACGGTTCCCACCTATTCATTTATATCTGATTCCTTTAAAAATTGGAGGGGAATGGAAGAAACTGGAGCTCGGCGAATTGCGAGATCAATTTTCATCAATCAACATTCCGTAAAATTTGCAGATGAAGACTTAATCAACAAATTTAAACATATACATATCTTAAAAGAGTATATTGAAAATAAAGAAATTGAAATTAAAACATATAATGAAGAAAGCAAAATAGATTCAATCCAAGTCTCTAATGGAAGGAGAATTACCAATTTAGGTACATTTAGGGCTTATCTTGTAAATTATTTACAGAATCATCCAAAAATTAATCAAGATTTAACCATTTTAGTTAGACAGCAAGACCCAACGGAAAGCGGTATCCCAATTCAAATATATGCTTTTAGCAATGAAATAGCTTGGGAAAAATACGAAGCAATCCAATCAGATATTTTTGATCACATTCTTGCAGTTATTCATCAATTCGATTTGGATATATTTCAAAATCCAAGTGGTTCGGATTTTAGGAAGATGGTAAAACAACCCTAACATTTTTTAATTCAATGCGGGATAATTCCTTAAGCTCATCTTTCTCGTAAAGCCGACCTAATTCAAATAAACTATGCTCCTCAGGATTTGCTTTATAATTAACATAATCAACGAATCTAATTCCTTCAACGAATCTTTCGTTATACGCTTTTCTAAATCTTAATCCACCTCCATCAACTTCATAGAAATAAGCAAAATAGTCAACTTTATAAGTGCTTGTGTTAACCCAATAAACAAATACATCTTTAAAATCTTTTCCTCCACCATTTTGATCAAAGGTAACTTCAATCTTATGGTATTCATTTCCCCCAATCGAAACCTCATCTAAATACCTTTTCTTTACTGCTTCATCATTTAGTCCATAAGGCAATCGAGCAAAATAGAAAACTGAGTTAATCGAGTTTCTATATTTCTCAATTAAGCTATCTTCTAGCTCTATCCGTTTTCCTTTTATAGAACGTTGAAAAAAGTCTTTCGTCATGATATCATAAACCTCTCCCTCTTCAGATTTAAATCTTCGAGTCAATTTTAAATCATCCTTGGACTTTTTTCCTTTATAATGCACATCTCTAAAATCAAACTCTATCATTGCTTCGATATATTTATCCCCACCTGACAATTGAATGGTTTTATTTACAATATCTTGAGGGTCTGGCTTTGATGAACAAGCATTTAATATCAGAGCACTAATAATTATTGTACCTAAGTTCATTATTCTTCTTTTCTTCATAGGTAAGATGCTGTTACTGATTTTTTGGACTTTTTAAAATCCACTAGTTTTCCTTCGAAAAGCAGCTCTCCCCCTTTATCTCCACCTTCAGGTCCAAGATCAATTATCCAATCTGCATGTTTAATTACTTCCGGATTATGCTCAATAACAAGCAAGCTATGTCCCTTATTTACAAGTGCATCAAAGGAGTGCAAAAGTTTAGAAATATCGTGAAAATGCAGTCCAGTTGTAGGCTCATCGAAAATAAATAAAGTGTGCTGATTTGCACCTCCTTTCCCAAGGTATGATGCCAACTTAATTCGCTGTGCTTCCCCTCCACTCAATGTTCCAGAAGCTTGACCTAATTTGACATAGTTAAGGCCTACTTCAATTAAAGGAGATAATTTATCAGCTACTTTAGCAGACTGCTTATCTCTTTCGTATGTTCGAAAAAATTCTACGGCATCTTCTACTGTCATGTCTAAAACATCTGCAATGTTTTTACCATGATATTTTACTTCTAAAATCTCATCCTTAAAACGCTTTCCATCACACTCCTCGCAGGTTAAATGAACGTCTGCCATAAATTGCATTTCCTCGGTAATTTCTCCCTCCCCTTGACATACTTCACATCTTCCTCCATCAACATTAAAAGAAAAGAATGCAGGTTTATATCCTCTCGACTTAGAGAGACCTAAATCAGAATATAAACTTCTTATTTCATCGTAAACTTTAATATAGGTTACAGGGTTCGATCTAGAAGATTTTCCTATTGGATTTTGATCAATGAATTGAATGTCTTTAATTAAATCTAAAGCTCCATCAATTTTTATGTATTCGCCAGTTTTTTCACCATATCCACCTAGCTTTTTTTGGATAGAAGGATAAACAACTTTTTTAATCAATGATGACTTTCCAGAACCACTTACCCCAGAAACTACAGTCATAGCATTTAAGGGAAATTTCACATCAATTCCCTTAAGATTGTTTTCTCTAGCACCCCAAACTGAAATAAAATTATTTGATGACCTGACCTCTTCTTTTATGGAAACTACTCTTTTGTGATTGAGGTAATCTGATGTTAATGTATTTGCTTTAGTCAAAGACTTAGCGTCTCCTTGAAACACCAAGTATCCTCCATTACTTCCAGCTTCAGGACCTAAGTCAATAATTTCATCTGCTGCTCGTATTATTTCTTCATCATGTTCAACAACAATTACAGTATTCCCTAAATCCCTTAAAGCTTTCAAAATACCAATTAATCGCTCTGTATCTTTTGGATGTAAACCTATACTTGGCTCATCCAATATATACATAGAACCAACCAAACTACTTCCTAAGGAGGTTGCCAAATTGATCCGTTGAGACTCTCCGCCAGATAATGTCTTCGAAGGTCTATTTAGGTTAAGGTATCCAACTCCTACTTCTAATAGATAATTTATTCTATTTTTAATCTCCATTAAAATACGCTTGGCTACTTTTTGGTCGTGTTCTGAAAGCTTCAAATTATTAAAATAGTTGAATAAATCATAAAAAGACATCTTCACTAATTGGTTAATTGAATGTCCCCCAACTTTTACATAATCTGTTTCTTTTTTCAATCTAGTCCCTTTGCAATCTGAACAAGTTGTTCTTCCCCTATAACGAGCAAGCATAACTCGATAATGTATTTTATAAGATTTACTACCTAAATAGCTAAAGAAATCGTTTAACCCTTTAAAGTGCTTATTCCCTTGCCATAATATTTCATACTGTTCTTCCGTCAATTCGAAAATTGGTTTATGAATGGGGAAATCAAATTTTTCGGCACTTAATATTAATTTCTCTTTCCAAACTTGCATTTTTTCTCCTTTCCAGCAAGCAATTGCACTTTGATAAATACTCAATGATTTATTTGGGATTACAATGTCTTCATCAATTCCTATAACTTGTCCAAATCCTTCACATTTTGAACAAGCACCAATTGGGTTATTAAAACTGAATAAATGAACCGAAGGCTCTATAAACTCTTGCCCTTCTTCTTCATAAGCGCTAGAAAACTGCTTATGTTTTAATTTTCCTTTAAATTCACTAACAATCGTGCAACTTTTATTTCCCTCATAAAAACTAGTTTCTATGGAGTCTGCAATTCTAGTTTCATCATCCTCTATATCTTCTGTAATAACAAAACGATCAACAACAATAGAAATACTTGTAATTAATTTTGAAGAAACCTCAATATCTTCTAATCTAACTACTTTTTGATCGACAAGAGCCCTACTAAAACCTTGTTGAACCACTAGGTTAACACTTTCTTTTGAGCTCAACCCATTTTTAAACCTAATGTCGGCAACTAAGTAAACTTTCGAATCTACAGGTAGATGAATAACATAATTTACAACATCACTAATACTATCTCTGCTAACCTCTTTTCCAGTTTTTGGAGAAATAGTTTTTCCAATTCGTGCAAATAATAATTTTAGATAATCATATATCTCAGTTGTGGTACCGACAGTTGAACGCGAATTTGTTGTATTCACTTTTTGTTCAATAGCAATTGCAGGAGCAACCCCTTTGATATAATCTACGTCTGGTTTTTCGACTTTGCCGAGAAATTGCCTGGCGTAGGAAGATAAGCTTTCAACGTATCGCCTTTGTCCTTCAGCATAAAGTGTGCTAAATGCCAAGGAAGATTTTCCAGAACCTGAGAGACCTGTTATTACAACAAGTTTATTTCTTGGAATGGCAACATCGATGTTCTTTAAATTATGAACCCGAGCACCTTTTATAATTATAAACTTCTTGGGGTCTAATTTTTCAACATCAGTTGGCATGTAATTTGTAAGGTTTTGAATAGTGAACGACAAATTTACCGGAGATTTTTGGGTATTTTCGTCAAATTATATTTTTAATAGACAATAAAACCAACTTTAATACGTTTTCGTTCGTATTATATAAAATTAAATTAGAGAGCCTATAGCATAGACATTACTTTTTTTAAATCCGCTTTTTCTTAAAAGGCAAAAACTGTAACTGTTTATGGAAACTAATTTAATGAGCGATAAGGCCTTAATTAGGCAATATCTTGATGGAAAAGAATCAGCTTTTGATGCCCTTTTGAATCGTTATAAAGGGAGAGTATTTTCCTACATCCTATTTACCATTAGAGATCAAACGTTAGCGAATGATATCTTTCAAGAAACATTCATGAAAGTCATTCGAACTTTGAAGAAAGGCGGTTATAATGACGAAGGCAAATTTTTACCTTGGGTAAATCGAATAGCCCACAATTTGATTATTGACCATTACAGAAGAAAGCAAAAATTTCCTACCACAAGCGGAGGTCCAGATTTTGACATTTTCGATATTATCGCAGATGATAAAAACAATATTGAAGAAGAAACAATCAAGGATCAAATTTTATCTGATGTGAAAAAATTAATCCATGAACTGCCGTCCGATCAAAAAGAAGTTTTAATGATGCGTATGTATTTTGATATGAGCTTCAAAGAAATAGCAGATCGAACAAACGTGAGTATTAATACTGCTTTAGGAAGAATGAGATATGCCCTAATCAATTTGAGAAAAATGGTAGATAAGCAAAAATTGACTTACGTGAACTAAATCATTTAGTGCTACAATATTTTAAGATAAGTTTCGTTTCATAAAGACGAAACAATTCTTAAACTATATGAAGCATTTTACATCTTTTGATTTCCAGAAACTAACCGAACAAGAAAAAGAGCTTAACAGCCTACTCCAACCAGGCAGAGACAAAGAACCAGAAAAGCCTACAAAACAATCATTAAGTAACATTTTGGCCTATTCAAAATCATTAAGTGTTAGAAA
>CAYPJC010000045.1:0-238 GCA_964410855.1 uncultured Flavobacteriales bacterium
GATAGAGTACTTCGCTTTTTATTATTGCTAACTATTGTATCCTTTTTTTTATTCTCGTTGAGTGTATCACGATCAATATAAATTTGCTGCTCTCTTTTAGATAAAGGTATATCACGGCTTGTAGCCCATAAACTATCACTCTGTAAAAATGCGCTATCAGCATATTCAATTTTGAAATCTCTGCTTATTTCAAATGATTTTGAGCTATCTGCTTCAGCTAACTCTTGCTCTTTACCTT
>CAYPJC010000045.1:250-5492 GCA_964410855.1 uncultured Flavobacteriales bacterium
TTGTATGTCATGCAATGCTCTATATCGGCCATTTTCTTTATAGATTAATTCTTCAATCTTTTCTTCGGTTTTACTTTTTGATTCAGTCTTACTTGCTTGTTTTAAACTTGTTTGTTCTTTTCCTTCGAATTTATCTAAGTAGTTTTTTAGATTTTGCTTTATCTTTTTGTCAATGGAAGTATCTGTCTCAACTTTAAGGTTAGTTAGGTTTGCTAAATATTGCATTTCTATTTCAAACCCTAACATGGCTCCTTTAATTTTAATTTTATGATTGGTTGGCATCCAAAGTAAAGGTCTTATTTCATTGTATTGTTGTTTGTAATCTATAGTGGCTATGGGCTGGTCGAAAGTGACATCTACCTTATTAAGGTTCCATATACCATCATTTATGTAAAGGTGGCCTTTCATTAAATCATCTCCTTTTCTTCTCGGAATAATTTTAATTTTATGCACCTTTCTAGTTTCTTCAAAAAAGGTATTTATGTACTCAAATTCATAAACTTTAAAGGAGTTTCTGCTCAAGGGGTTTATCATTCCTGTTCCCCCTAAATTGTAAAAATTTAGGTTAATGTAAGATGAACCAGTTTTAGAGGTGTCATTGTTACCCGTTTTTCGTGCAATAATCTTTTCTTTTACGATATTGGGCTTCGTGTAAGAATAATGCAACAATGTTTCACTTATATTACCTGTTTCAATTTCTTTAAGATCCTCCTCGTCGGCAAGCTTTTTTATCAACCAAGGCAATTCTCCAATTTCATAAAAGCTTCTAATATATAAGTCAGTTTCATAGGAAGATATTTGATCTTTGTAATACTGCGACATTACGATTGCCTTTCTTATAATATTATATGCTGGATCTTCAGATTTAGAACTAATATCTACTAAACCAATTTTGTAAGAAACTGTGTTTAGTTTGATTTCATAGTCATCTTGACTTTTGTCTAATTGGATAATTATAACTTTTGTTTCATAGCCCAGACTTTGCACTTTTATTTGATATTCACCGCATTTAAGGTTTAATACAAAGTCTCCATTGGCATTAGCCATTGAGCCTGTTGCCAATTCAGGAATATAAATCGACGCGTAAGGAATAGCCTCTCCATCATTGTTGATTATTTTACCTTCTAGTTTGCAATTTTGGGCAAAGCTTAAAATACTGACAAATAATAGTATAGAAGAGAGAAAAAAAGCTTTCATGAATTCTTTTGAAACTAGGGCAAACGAAATTACAATTTTGAAAATTAGTTTATTTAACTCTTAATTTTTGAAGTTCCTTTAGAGTCTTTTTTCCTCGGCTTATTGTTCCCCAACTTTCGGTTTAGTTCCAATTCAATGACTGGGATAAGCTCACTTTTTAATTCAGGATAAACTTTACAGATATTAGCAAGTATAGTCATGCTAAATACTTTAACTGCAATGGGTTCCTTTTTGGTTACTAAAAACTCTAGGCATTTATCAAACAGAATAGAAGTAGACTCTTCCGGAATAGTTATAAATTGAAGTATTCTCAAAGAGTTCCTTTTCACAGCAACATGCAAATCATTAGTCATCAAATTAGAAATTATTTTGTCAATATATGATTCCAGGGTTTTTGGGTGTCGATCAAATTGCAGAGATATTGCCATGGCAGAACGCTGAGACACTCTATATTCTCCATGAAAGAAACAATTCATTAATTCTTTAAGTCTCAATTTATCTGTTTCAATGAAATCGACAATTTTCTTAGTATTTGATTTTGAGTGAGCTATAAGTAATTGGCTTTCAATATTCATGTGTTTGAATTGTTCTAACTATTGCAGTGATTATTGAAGTTTTTGACCATTACAGTGACTTTCTTAATTTTTTTGCTTGTTGTAAATAAATGTTGGCTTGGGTTTGATTTCCCATGTTTTGATAGCTAATCGCAATCATTTGGTAATAATTTGGCTCATTGGGGTTGATAGTAATTGCCTTCTTAAAGTAAGTTATAGCGCTACTAAATTCTCCTAAGGTTCCTAAGGTAGATGCATAATTGTAGAGGGCGTCCAAATGATTTGGGTTGGCATTTACAGCTCTTTGCAAGGAATTTTTTGCTGCGGCATACTTTTTTAACTCAAAATATAAACTTCCTAAATTAGATAGGGCAGTAGCATTTGAAGGATTGTATTCAGTGGCTTTTAAATAGGCATTTTCAGCAGCTCTGTAGTTCTTTAATCGGTAATAAGCTAAACCTAGTTGGCCCCAAGCATCTGAATAGGAGGGAAGTATATAAATTGACTCCTTAAAAGCCTCAATTGCCTCCTTTAAGTAGGCCTCTCTTTCTTCAATGTTCTTTGTGCTTAGGGCTTTTTCTTTCATTAACCCAAACCGAAATAATACTGACAGCGGGCACTTTCATTACAGTTTAGAACATCTGTTGAGTATAAGGTGAAGTTATCCTTCCATGCCTTATTCCGGTCTATAGTTTTAAACGAGTAGGTTATGACGACCAAACCAATTAAAAATAGAGGCCATTTAGCTGTTTTAATAAGATTGGGAAAACTATCTTTTTTAAATGGGATGAAGATTAAATAAGCAAGCACAAGAGAAAACCCTAAGGAGGGTATAAAAAGTAATCTTTCGCCAAATGAAGTCCCAATTGTAAAAAAGAGGTTTGAATAGAGTGAGAGAGTTAATAGAAAAAAAGAAAGCCCAAAAGAAATTATGGGAGATTTTTTCCAAAGTTTAATGATGGCATAAATTAGAGAGAGGTAGATCAGTATAGACAACCATGGCCATAGGCTTGAAAAGCTTACCATCTTAATTTGATTAATTGAATAATCGTTCATTAACGGATGAGGAAATATGATTTTCACCAAATAAAGGCCCAAGATTTTAAATGTTGTTGCCAACTTTACAAAATGATTTGGAGCATTAACCAAGAGATTATCTAAGCCGGCTATAGTTTTATCACCGCTTATTGAGCCAAGGACTCTTATCCTCATAATTAGATATATACCAAAAGGTATTAAGTACCACAAAGAAATAGATACTGCTTTTTTTAGATTCAACTTTTTAAATAGAATCAAAATTAGCGGTATGCAGAGCATAAGCGTGATAGTGCTTTCCTTGGAGATGAAACCAAGAAATGAGAGCAGAAGGCTTAAGAAAAGAAGAAGCTTTTTTGAATTTTGTAAATATTTGAATAGGACCATTATGCTTAGCAAAGAGAATCCCATAGCTAGGATATCATCAATGCTTTTTATGTTAGCAACAACTTCAGTGTGGATGGGGTGTGCAATAAATAAAGCAGTTGCTGCAAAACTTAATAATTCATATTCTTTGCCCAGTAAATGCCTGAGAAATAGAAAAATAATTATTCCTAAAAGAGCAAATGAAAGCACATTCATCCAATGTGCGAAGGAGGGGCTGTTGGGGAATAATTCCCATTGAATGGCAAATAAACTTAGTGTTAGTGGCCTATAAAGATTAGCCTGAATATAACCATAGCCATGTCTGTAATGTGTTTTCCAGATAGTCGGTATTCCATCAATACCTCTTTTAACAATTGTATTTTCTTTAATTACAGAAAAATCATCTAAAACGTAGCCATGATTTAGCGTATTGGAATACAAAATAAAACCAAGCAAGAATATAGTAATGATATAAAGTAGCTTGATCTTGTTTTTCATTAATCTAAGAAATTTGAAACCTTTTGAATACTAAACTGTTTATAAAGTAGATCAAATTTCTAATCGAGCTAAATCAATAGTTAGTACCTTTGTGGCATTCAAAAATAATACTAATTGCGATTCTACTACTTAATAATAATACTTTAAATGAAAACAATAACTCCCATTAGATTTACAAACCCAGCTCAGTCTGATTTTGTAAAAGCCTTAAGAAAAAGGGTAGATGCCTATTTTAAAGAAAATAGATTACCAAAAACTGGTGGCATAAGAGCTAAAATAAAGGCAGTATTTATGCTTTTAACATATACAGTTCCTTATTTTTTAATGCTTTTTGGCGTAGTTACTAATTCTTGGGCACTTCTTGGCCTTTCACTTTTGATGGGACTTGGAATGGCTGGAATTGGGCTTTCTGTTATGCATGATGCGAATCACGGAAGTTTTTCAAGTAAAAGTTGGCTAAACAAATTTGCTGGATTTTCATTAAATTTTCTAGGCGGAAATGTAAACAACTGGAAAGCCCAACATAATATCATGCACCATTCTTTTACAAATATTGAAGGCTATGACGAAGATATTAATCCGGGTAGTGTTCTTCGTTTTTCTCCTCATGCTGAAAAGAAAAAATTCCATAAGTATCAATACCTATATGCATGGTTTATGTATGGGTTGATGACTCTTTCATGGACTTTTGCCAAAGATTTTTCGGATGTTAAGAGATACAGCGATATGGGTTTGTTGAAACAACTAAAAACGAACTTTAAGAAAGAAATGACTTTAATAATTGTTACTCGTTTTGTTTACTTCATTTATATAATTGTTTTGCCATTAATATTTATGGACATAGCTTGGTGGCAATTAATAATAGGATTTTTGTCAATTCATTTTGTTGCAGGTCTTACACTTGCATTGATTTTTCAATTGGCTCATGTCATGGAAGAAACTGAATATCCAACTCCTAGGGACGGAACAGTTTTAAATCAATGGGCTGTTCATCAGCTTCAAACTACTTTGAATTTCGCCAATAATAAGAGAGTTTTTTCTTGGTTAGTTGGAGGTCTTAATTTTCAAGTAGAGCATCATCTTTTTCCTAATATTAGTCATGTTCATTACAGAAAAATTGCACCTATTGTGAAAAAGACTGCTCAAGAGTTTAACTTACCATATAACTCTCAGAATTCTTTTTTTAAAGCACTAGCTTCACATACGAGAACCCTTTATAATTTAGGAAGATAGATTGTTTTCTTATATCCTACTTGTAGGTGATTAATCAGTAGATTACTTCATTTCGAATTCAATAGTCAATCGATTTAAATTGGGAAGTGTATTGGAAACCACAAGTAATTCAATTTGGACAAATCCAGATAATTCATTTGGATTTATTTCAATCTCCAACTTTGATTTCTCTCCGGCTTGAATAAGCTTTGGGTATTTCAAATTAACACAATCGCAATTGGAGCTTATATTGTATATTTTCAATGGGCCTTTTCCCGTATTTTCAATTCTGAAGAAGCGATTAATTACGGTTTCTTTCGTTTGACTATCTAGTTTGTAAGCCGTGTTATTAAATTTGATTTCAGCATGTTTTTCTGTTG
>CAYPJC010000045.1:5521-10184 GCA_964410855.1 uncultured Flavobacteriales bacterium
AGCAATTATTTCAATTTTTCGCTCCTTTGCAGCTGTTGGGCTATAAACAGCTGCAACCTTATCTTTTTCGTTAATTTGACTGCTGACTGCGTATTCACCATATGGTATTTTATTAAAACTTAGTTTACCGCCATTTAGGGCTGTTGAAGATAAATATGGCTTAAATGCCCCATTTTCAGCCTCTTTAAAGTAATTTATTAAACTTTCAATTCTTCGAAAGGTTAAATTTAAATTATAATCAGTCTCAGATACAGAGCTTGCAAATCCTCTAACAGCTAATTCAATTTGTGTTCCTTTCTCAAGTTCTTTTAGCAATAGTGGTGTTAGGTATTTAAGATCCTGAATACCTTTCAATACTTTATCAGCAAAAAAGCTTTCTATGCTGTTTGCAGCCGCATCTTTATTTTTTCTTACAGCATATCCAGTGTATTGATTGCTGTATTCCTCTTCAAGGTTCATGTAGTCATTCGCTAAGTCGGAATAATTGGTCTCTGTACTTACTTTTCTAGAATTGGGGTTGGGTTGATCATTATGAAAGTACAAGTTCAATGGTAGAAATGAATTTAAAATATCAATACTAACTACTTGATTCGTTGTGGAATTATTCTCATGCGGAATAGAATCCAACGAATAGGCTACTTCATACAAATCATTGCAACACCCACTTTTTGAATCAATGTTTTCTTCAACTCTATTGGAGCTAAAAATAGCTATAGTACTAAAGGGTTTAAAGTAATAATCATTTGATGTTGAGTTGATTCCATAACCAATATTTTTAGGAGTTTCATGTCTTCTCGGTAAGCCCTTACTTCTAAAAATATCATATTTTCCAAAGCCCATATGCCAATCTGAGCTGAAAAATAGAGTTTGTGAAATAGCGTCAAAATGAGGAGTTATTTCATTGCCAAGGGTGTTAATTATTGGCCCCAAATTAAAGGCCTCATCAAATCCAAAAGATTCCTTTTTTGCCATCCAAATGTCGAGATTTCCTTGACCGCCTGTTCGATCTGAAACAAAATAAAGATAGGTTTCACCATCAACAACAACCGGATTTGCTTGAGTATTATTACTAGTAGGGTGATTGATGTTTTTGTTTAATAAGTCTGCATTAACTATCACATTATTAATAACTTCTCCTTTAAATATTTTGCATTTAAAATTGCTATCACAAACACTAAAGTAAATTTTGGATCCGTCAAATGCAGGATTGGCAATGTGCAATCCATTCAGTTTTTCTTTTAATTTATTAGAGAGTTTTAATTCCACTGCAACTGATTTAGAGTTAAGCGATTTTGAATAGATTCTGCTTAAATACTCTTTATCTTTTATGAGGTTATTCTTTTCAGCAGAGTCTGCAATCATTGCTGAATAATAAATTTTATCATTGTATAAAAATGCACCAAATTCTGAAAATTCTGAATTGACTTTGTTTGTCAAGTTACTTGGGCTGTATAGCTTAGCGGTGCCGCTTTTATTTGCCCATGTGGCAGCTTTCTTATCTTGCTCAATTTTTTGATACCAATAAGAATTTCTATTTGACCTAAATGGTCTTAGAGCCTGGTTGTAATACCTTCTTGATTTTCGATATTCACCTGTCGATCTATAAGATTCAGCGAGGTAATAAGCAGTCATCGGAAATTCACCGGAGCGGTCAAGAATCAAGGCCTTTTGATAATACCTGGTGGATAAATGATCTTGATTTGTTAGGCTTAAATTTCTAGCGTACTTGTATAACACTTCAGCATTGTTTGAGTCTATTTCCATTGCTTTTTCATAAAATTGGATTGACCCATAATAATCTTTGTTATCAAACAAATCATCTGCTACCCTTAAAACTGGATCAACAGATTGAGCCATCGAACCAGAAAGGTTTGATAGAAATAAAAGTGTAACCAAAAGGCTTACATAAATTCTGGGCATACCTTATATCGTCTAATGTTAGGTTTGAATTTTTTCATTATATAAGTAATAGACAACTCAATGCCACCACGGTTGTTACTTGCAACTTCTAAGTCTGATACATTAATATCATAACTTAAACCAAAGTGCCATTGATCATAATCTATGCCCCCTGATAAAATAATAGCATCTTTGTTTCGGTAAAAGATACCACCATATAAGTTACGCTGTCTGTAGCCAGTTCCATTTAATCGATACCTTAATTCACTCCCAAAAATAAGTTCACTGTAAGGACCCTGAACAGAAAGTAAAATGGATGGAATGAGATCAATTTCATCATTTAACATATAATCAGCCGAAAGAACGCTTGAGATGCGAATATCTAAAGGGATATTGCTGTTTTGAAAACTTTGATTTGGAGTACTAATGTTGAATACAGATATTCCTGCTGTAATCGTCTTTCTTTGGGCCAGTTGATAGCCAAAAACAATGCCTGAGTTTAATACTAAATTGAAATAGCTGCTCTGGTCAAATTCCTCGCCATTAGGAAGGTTCTTATCGAACTGTCTTCCATCGTATTGCTGATCAAAACTGAATAAACTAAAATTTATAGAACGCGCTTGAAATCCAAACTGAGCGCCAGCAGAGGCAAAGAAGGAGGAATCTGCATTTAATTTAAAAGAATAGGCAGCACTTAATGCAAATTGTGTTGTTTTTAATCCGCCTAAGCCAGCTTCATCATTAAATAAAATTAAACCTAAGTGTAGTTGTGGCATTTTAATAATTGGGCTTCGTGCTTCTGCTGAAAAAGAAAATGTTTGAAATGGCTCTGATACAGAAGACCATTGATTTTTAAAATTGCCATTAAAACGATAGTCACCATCAAAGTTTCCGGTAAGAGCCGGATTTAAATTCAAGTAGGAGCGATTGAATTGAGAAAAATGAATGTCTTGTCCCAATAGCATTTGAGTACCTAAAAAGGAGGTGAAAATGAAAGGAAAAGCCTTCTTAATACTCATCTAATCAAGGTTATGTCTCCTTTTGTGAAATATTTTTGATCATCGAAGCAAATGGCTTTTAGGTGGTATACAAATACACCAGGATCAACTTCTCTTCCTTTATATTTTCCATCCCAGCCAACATTTAATTCATTTGTTTCAAATACCTTTTCACCCCAACGATTATAAAGTTGAAAATTTATTGATTTAACATTGGCTCCTCTTACAAAGAGAACATCATTGCTTAAATCTTTATTTGGGGTAAAAGCTGAGGGAATAAATATATCAGGTTCTCCACAATTAACCTCAAACACCTTTATTCGCTTAAATGCCACTACTATGCAACCTGTATTTATATCTGTAATTGTAACCTTGTAGGTCTTTGAGTCAATCGCCTTTAAAACAGGGTTTGGGCTATTGAAATTACTAAGGCCGGAATCAGGTTCCCAGAAATAAATGAGATTGCTTCCATTTCTATTGGTTGATAATTGAGTCGTTTGGCCTTTAAACAACGAATCAAGGCTGCTAAATATTTCAGCAGTTGTAAATGCTGGGAAATTTACATCCACTTCAACACTATCATAATCTTCGCAACCAATAGCGCTTGTCGTTCTTAAATAGAATTTCATGTCTTCTCTTGGAGAAGTTAGAATAGTAGAAGTTCCTTGGCCAGAAATTATACTATCATTTGGCGACCAAACAAAAGAGATATTGCTTGAAGAATTTAGGATGTTTGCTTCAATAAGAAAGGAATCTTCTAAACAAATACTGACTACATCTTCCAATTCTATTTCCAGTAATTCTATTTCAACAAAAACAGAGTCTATAGCTTCACAAATAATATTTTGGCCTTTGAAGTAGTACATCGTGTTTTCAGTCGGAGAAATTTTAAGCGTGCTATCATTGGGCAGGTTTAGAGGATTGTCAAAATTTGCAGTGGTGTCCCAGATGAATACATTTGCCGTTCCAAAGGAATTTCCTGAGATAATAAGGGAATCTGCAAAACATAAGATTGTGTCTTTAGTAATTTCAAGGTTTACACTTTGAAAGACTTCTATTGCTTCGCTAATTGTATCTCTCCTTTGACACTTATTGTTACTTCCAATTAATTGCACATTAAAAACACCTGCATTAGTGTAGGTAACGGATGGAGTAGAGTCTAAAGAAGTAGAGTTCCCATTTCCGTATAAAATTCGAAAGGAATCTGTGCCTATAATTGTTGTTTGAAATTCAGTAGTAAATGGGTTGCAGGAGCTGTCTTCAACTATTTGCAAGTCTAAATCGTATTCAATATACTCCGCATTTAAACTATCAAAACGTTCACAATACAGATCTGAAATACGCACATAATACTTGGCAGAATCTGATTCAAGTATACTAAATGTACTGTCTTGAAGACTTGAATTAAGGGTGTCTGAAAAAGCAGCGTTGCTGCTCCATAAATATTCACTAGCAGTACCAAAACTACTTTTAGTTACTATAAATCCTTGAGCTCCACAAAAAAGGGTATCAGATAGATTTTCAAACAATAAGTTATTGGCAACCACTGTCAAAGGGAGGGAAGTGGTATCTACTAATGGACATAACAAGTTTTCTGCTTCAAAGAAAATAGGATAAGTTGAGGGAGGATAATTAATTGAGATCGATAGATTTGTAGAATCCAGGACACCATTCCTAAGATGCCAAACAAAACGATCTATATTATCTATAACTGCACTTAATATAACTGGTGTGTTCTCGCAGACGGTTGATTCTGAGAGAGTAGC
>CAYPJC010000046.1:0-10020 GCA_964410855.1 uncultured Flavobacteriales bacterium
AAAGAAATATAGAATTCTTAAAGAAGCACTAAGATTTACACCATAGTTTCAAATACTTCTTGAATAACATCTTTATAAATGTGACCAAAAGTTGCAAGACACCATGTCTTAAGCATAATGGATTCTTTTGGTTTTAACCATTTTCTAGATTTAAGCAATTCTTTTTTAAACAACTTTCTATCAAAACTCACTCTCGTGAGTACTTTCTTACTTAATTCGTACATGTTGGTAGATATTTAATAGCTCTAATTTAAGCATCAAAACCCATAATCATGTTAAATCTATCTACTCTTTTCAACTAAATATTGTTAAAAATTTGTTGATTACTCACTCCATCGATAGGTAGAGCTTTCCAGTCCTGTTAAATCTATTAAGCGATCTACAACTGTTAATGCAAGTTCTTCTATATTTTTTGGATTGCTGTAAAATGAAGGAATTGCAGGACAGATTATTCCACCAGCTTCGGTGATGGTTGTCATATTCCTTAAGTGTATCAAATTCAAAGGAGTATCTCGAGCTAATAAAATTAGTTTCCTTCTTTCTTTTAAAACAACGTCAGCAGCCCTAGTTATTAAGTCATTAGATATTCCGTTTGCAATTCTGCCTAGAGTACCCATGGAACACGGCGCAATAATCATAACATTGTATTTGGCTGAACCTGATGCAAATGGAGCATTAAAATCCATTTTGTCATAAAAATCAAATGAATAGTCTTTATAACTTTGATTACCCAATTCATGCTCCCAAACAATTTTGGCGTTGGTTGACATTACAACTCCAACTTTACTGATTTGATCTTTGAGGGCACTTAATTTATCTAGAAGAAGTTTAGCATAAATTGAACCTGAAGCTCCAGTAATTGCTACTATAATTTTACAATCCATTCTTTCCTCCAATAAATTCATAACGCATAGTAAAGCTCAGGTAACTATGATACATCCCACTGTCAAACCTAAAACTTGCCCCGCTATCGTATTCTCTAATGGGCACTATTGAATTGCTATACCTCCAATTCATGATTATGTTTTCTGTGAAATTAAAATTGATACCAATTAGAGCTCCAAAATCAAAATCTGTAAATTGGTTGGTTTGAGGAGGTATCTCAAATGGCCCATTCTCATCTTCTAAGTAATTACTTATCAATTGACCATAATAGAGGCCTGCTTCATAAGTAAATCGTTCTTTTTTATAATGAAGTATTAAGGGAATTTCAATGTAATTCATCTTTAAAAGAAAGAAATCTGTATCCCCTTCATCAGTGTTTGGGTTTCTTCGACTCCCTTTTTCACTGTAACTAATCTCAAATTGAAAGTTAAATGTAGGCGAGAGATCAAAATCTGAATAAATGCCAATTAATAAACCAGCTTTATTAAAACCACCATAGCCATCTCCACTAACCTGAGATGCATTAATGCCAGCTAAAGCTCCAATGTTAATGTTTTGCGATTTCCCAATTTGAGAAATCGAAAATATCAGAATTAAAAGAAAGGATTTTAATAGAGCCATAATCACTTATCGAAACCAAGAATAAGGTTGTTTATTTGTTAACAATTTTAACTGCATTCGCTTGAATTATTTCATATTTCTCTTGCTCTACAAAGTAAATAAATGCAACCACTTCTATGTTTTTATTATTATTTGGTTGCAAGGATTCGTTAAAGGGATAGATATATTCTATAATATTAGTATTGCCCACATTGGTAGAGTCTAACTCTTTACCAAATGTACCGTTCACGAATTTTCTCAACACATGGCGGTGGTCATAGTCAGGGATATCAATTCTAGGGTCTTGCTGATCCTTTTGATAGGCAATTATATGATCTTCAAGCACCAATAATTGAATATTAAAAGTTTCTGTTCTACCTACTAGCCATTCAATGGTTAATCTTGAACGGATAATATTGGCCGTAGAATCAAAAAAATTATTAATAAGAAGGCTAACAGAGGGCGCATCGTTCTCAAAACTTTTGATGTCTTTTTCCCATTCAAAAAGACTTTTTGCATTTCCTGAACTATTAGTTAATCTATTAACTACTCCTCTTGGATTAGCTGCTTCAGGGTTAAATATGTTAAATATCTCTTCTGCATTGTCACTAGGAGGTCTGAAATCAACAAAATATTTTGCTTGACCTATATGTGGAATTGCAAAGGTTCCAGCATGCACGCCAATAGGGATTAGTTGGGCGCCATAAATGCCATCTAATCTCACAATTTCTTCGGTTCCTGGAACGCAATTAATACAAGTATGCCCGGTGAATTCTTCAATGATTATAAAGCGCTCCGCGGAATTATCAGGAGATTCTACTTCTACCCAATTTAAGCTATCAATGAATTTTACCAATTCAGCTGAATCTGAAATGTCTAAAGAAGGGTCTACGATAAATTCAACATTTCCGCCAGGTATTACCGTTCCAAGGTCATCTGGAATAGGATTGTCAATTTTATCACAACCCCAAAAGTTTATGGACAAAAGACAAAAAATTAAAAAAGTATTCTTCATGTGTTATTCTTTAAAAAGTGCTCGTTACTGAAAGATATAAGCCGTTGGAGGCAGGCACTACGCGACAAACTCCTCCAACGCAAAAGATTCCTGCTCGTTGTCTTCCATAACTCATTGTAAATCTATTTCCTTTAGCATTATAACCAAAAGACGCATTGTAATAGTGAACTCGCTGCTCCTCAATTGGATTTCCTGCGTTATATTGATCTAACAAAGCAACAAACCAATGCGGTGAATAACTGTATTCTAATAATAAAGTTACCCAATCTCCTTGATCTTGCTTTGTGAACAATCCTTGTATTTCGGTTCTTAGGGAACTTTTTCTTGTAAACTTGTAAGTGACATCAGCAATGCCAATGTTAGCATAAACGATTGGATTTCCTGGCTTACCTTCTACCACGTCTTGGTTATAAACCAAATTTGCATAAGTAAAACGACCTTTTACTTTCTTTGAAAACTTCTTATCAATTTGAACATTAAAGTCTTTAAAATAAACTTCGCCTATACTAAACCATTTACTGGAATAGCCTTGCCTATTGGTTAATTCATCATTAAGTCTGGTGGTGTCTATGTTATTGGCAGTTGCATAGTTTAATTGGATATCCATTCCTTTTGCGCCACCAATAGCTGAGCCCTTTTTGAAATTATAAATTACATCTACTTGAAAAGCAATCTCACCATTCAGTTGCACAGCATAAGGGTAAAGCGTTGCAAGCAAATTATATGTATGCTGTTTAGTTAAAGCTGGTATAAAATTCATCAATAGGTTTGTTTGATCTTGATTTCGCTCTGAACGAAAGCTCATATTGTCGTTTCTTTTGGCTGCTAAAACTAACCCAAATCCTTTTTGAGAGTAGGAGGTTTGTAAGAATAAGGCTTCCCCTGGTCTATAAATAAACAAATTGTCAGCAGACGGGTCATTTATTTTATACGCATATTCTCCTGTAAAATTTATCTTTCCTCTATTGATATTTATACGACCGCCGAAAGTTGAAACATTTTCAGGGAGAACAAGTACGTCACTTTGATCAGCTTCATATTTGCTAACAACACTTGCACCTAATACTATTTTTGTTTTACTTTCACTCAACGATTTAAATGTTTCGTTTAGAAAGATTTCTCCATCAATCCCTCTAACAATTCCTTCTCCATAATCAAAAAATAATCGTTGCTTTCCTACAATTCCGGTAATGGTTATTCCATCGTAAATGTTATACTTTAATCGAATTCCATCCATGGCATTGTCGTAACCTAAACCTCTTTCTTCGTAAGCTCTAAAAACCAAACCACTGCCAAATTGCTCGTAGAAATTACCAACTGTTATTGCTAGTTTGTCTTGAGTATACGAAGCGTATCGATATACGAAACCACTTCCTTTGTATCCAGGAGGGAAACCCAATAAAGGATTTTGATAGGATTCATAACGGACACCAGCAGAGAATCCAGCGTTTGTGTAAACTAAATTCATGAAACCATTATAGAGAATTTGTTCTGGAACGTCCTCAGCACCAATAAGAGTGTCTTCTTGGTAATACTGCATGTCTAGTTGAAAATTACCTCTAATCTCTCCTCTTTCCATTATATCATCTAATGATTGAGCATTGGAAGAAAAGTAGCATATGGCGCCCAGAGCTATGAGACTTAATTTTCTAAGGTATTGCATTTTAAGCAAGTTAGAGTTTAATTTAATTCAAACAGGATTCCACAAATGTGGGAAAATAGAATCAATTAGTCAATACTTTTACCTTCAGATAACTTTTGAACCAATTCAAACAACTCATATTCGTCTCCTTCTGAATAAGAATTATGCTGCCACACAATCTCACCGGCACCATTTACTAAAAATGTATGTGGCACATTGTTAACCCCTAAAGCTCTTTTAAAATCTCCGTTTGGGTCAAGATAAACTTCATAATCCCAACTTTTTCCATTTACATATGGAGCTACTTTGGCAACATTTCTAGTATCATCAATAGAAATGGCAACAATTTTAACACCTGTTTCCTCTTGCCACTCATCATACATCTCTGCAATATTGTTTAATTCCCTTTTACAAGGACTACACCAGGTCGCCCAGAAATTTATAATTATTGGGTTTCCATCATTTTCAATTTCACCTGTATTAAACTTGGTTCCATCCAATTTTTGCACCTCAACAGAAGGTATATGCGTTTTTCTACTTTGAGCATTTGCCCCTATTGATACAACTAAAAAAAGCAATAGTGAGAATTGTTTGATTAAATTCATGTAAGTGTTTTTATAATTCGAAGAAGCCAAGTTACAAAATCAATACCAAAAAATTAATAAGGAAAAAAGCAGGTAGCATATAATATGCCCAATGCTTATATTTGTAAGTAAATTAAACAATTATGAAAAAAATATTATTTTCTTTATTTTTCACTTTAAATGTGGTTTTATTAGTAGGCCAAGGTATTATCATTGTTGACAAAAATGGCGTTGATATTGTTGAGGATACTATATTTCTTGATGAAAAAGTTGACCCTGGCAATGATTTTCAATCCATTGAAAATAAGGGATTCTCAATAATTATTAATGGTTCTAATGATAGTATGACAATCGGTCTGAGAAGAATAGAACAATCTGTAGTTTCAGGAACCGGGGATGCCTTGTGCTGGGGAAGTACATGTTACGGAGAACAAAGAAATCGTCCTGTTTGGGAGATAGGCGATACTGTGCGTATTGAAGCTGGGGATACTGCAGGGGGTTTATTAGGAGGCTTTGTCACTTATCACTTTCCACATGGATTAATTGGCAATTCAACTTATAAATATGAATTCTATGATAGATATAATCAATTTGTATTATCTGACCTTTATGTTCAGTACAGAACAACATTTCAAGCGCCTGAGCTGAGACTCTTAAATGATAACGGTAGTAATCAATCAGGAGACACTATAAACGTTACCGTTAGAGTTGATGTAAATGATACTATGCAAGAAATAGAATTGGAGGATTTCTTGCGTGTTTGGAATTATTCTGGAACTTCAGCAAATATAAGTTCTAAGCGAGTAGAATTAAGCTCAATATCTGGTATTGAAGAAGTTGTTTGTTGGGGGGATTCATGTTCAACTAAAATTAGTTCAGGTTCACAAATAGACTTAGACTTATCAGATGCAGTATCTTTTGGCCCACTTGACACTTCTAATTCAACTAATGGTTTAAGAACAACTTTTTACCCAAAGGGAAAAACTGGGACTGCTACTTATCGATATGAATTTTTTGACACAACTGATCCTCTAAATCGTGATTCAGTGATAGTTATATTCAATTTTGAACAGCCTACGAATGTCATCAATCAAACACTTACACAAGATCAGTTACTACTCTATCCAAACCCTGCTGAGGATATACTTAACATTAAGCTTTTGTCGGAGGGTGGTTATGAAAATACGATCATAGAGTTAAGAGATTTATTAGGTAAGAAGGTTTTAACTAGAAATCTATCAAATAGCGGAAATACTTCTTCATTAAATATATCTAATTTGGGGTCTGGAGTTTATTTTGTTCGAATTCTTTCAAATAATCAATTGCTTATTACTAAGAAGGTAATCATTAGATAACTTAAATTCAATAACGTATAAAGAGCCTTGATTCAAGGCTCTTTTTTTATTTCTAAAAATTAAAATTTATCAATTAAGTGGAAAAATTAAAACTAATAGAGCTATTAGAAATAGTTTGTCAAACTTCTTTAGAAGCGGGTAAAGAAATACTTGCTGTTTATGACTCAGCATTTTCTGTTGAGCAAAAAGAGGATAAATCGCCATTAACATTAGCTGATAAAAATGCGCATGAGAAGATTTTTGAGAAATTAAGCCAATTAGAGTATCCAATCTTGAGTGAAGAAGGAAGATCCATTCCTTTTGAAGAGCGAAAAAACTGGGATTATTTTTGGATGGTTGACCCTTTGGATGGGACAAAGGAGTTTATAAAAAGAAATGGAGAGTTTACAGTTAATATTGCTCTGATTCATAATCAAAAATCAATACTAGGCGTAATTTATGTTCCGGTAAAGGACGAATTGTATTTTGGTGCAAAAGGAATTGGATCATTTAAAGTTGATTCATTTTCAAAAAGAGAAAAATCTTCAAATATTGAAGAGGCTATGATACAAGAAAATAAAATTCCAAAGAAGCTTGAAAGACCATATACGATAGTGGCTAGTCGTTCTCATATGTCACCTGAGACAGAATCATTTATTCAGGAGAAAAAATCTGAAGAAGGAGAAGTTGAAATGATTTCAGTTGGAAGCTCATTGAAACTATGTATGGTAGCGGAAGGCAATGCAGATGTGTACCCTAGGTTTGCGCCAACTATGGAGTGGGATACTGCTGCTGGCCAAGCGATTGTTGAATCTATGGGAGGTGAAGTTATAAATTGGAAAACCAAAGAAAGTATGAATTATAATAAGAAAAACCTCTTGAATGATTGGTTCCTTGTAACTAAATAAATTCTTGCAAAAAGTTATAAAAAGGTTAGTTTTGACCTACTAAATAATAGAAATGAGTAAAGTTGCGCTAATTACAGGAGTTACAGGACAAGATGGGGCTTATCTATCAGAGTTGCTTTTAGATAAAGGATATGAAGTTCATGGGATAAAGCGAAGAAGTTCGCTTTTTAATACCGCTCGAATTGATCATCTCTATCAAGATTTACATAATAAAGAAGTGAAATTTAAATTGCACTATGGCGATTTAACAGACTCTTCAAACCTTACACGGATAATCCAAGAAGTTCAACCCGATGAAATTTATAATCTCGCGGCTCAATCTCATGTGAAAGTTTCATTCGAAACACCTGAGTATACAGCAAATTCGGATGCTGTGGGAACCTTGAGGATTTTAGAGGCTATACGTATTTTAGGATTAGAGAAAAAAACTAAGTTTTACCAGGCTTCTACTTCTGAGCTATATGGTAAAGTTCAAGAAGTACCGCAGACCGAAACCACTCCTTTTTATCCAAGGAGTCCTTACGCAGTTGCAAAGTTATATGGATTTTGGATTGTTAAAAATTATAGAGAAGCATATGGCATGTATGCTTGTAATGGTATTTTATTTAATCATGAAAGTCCATTAAGAGGCGAAACCTTTGTTACAAGGAAAATAACTCGAGCTGCTGCTAGAATAAGTTTAGGTATGCAAGAATGTGTTTACCTAGGAAACTTAGATGCTAAGAGAGATTGGGGTCATGCAAAAGACTATGTAGAAGGTATGTGGAGGATGCTACAACAAGATTTAGCTGACGATTATGTGCTAGCTACAGGAGAATCAATTGAAGTTCGAGAATTTGTAACAAAGTCATTCAAAGAATTAAATATTGATATCGATTGGAAAGGCAAAGGGGTTGACGAAATTGGTGTTAATAAAGCAAATGGTGAAGTAATTATTAAAGTAGATCCAGCATATTTCAGACCTACAGAAGTAGATTTACTTGTAGGAGATGCTAGTAAAGCAAAAAGAGAGCTTGGATGGGAGCCAACTTTTACTGTTGATGAATTGGTGAAGGATATGGTAAAAGCAGATTTGGCCCTATTTAAAAGAGATAAATACCTATTAGAAGGTGGTCACCAAGTATTTGATTACAATGAATAAGGAATCAAAAATCTATGTAGCAGGTCATCGAGGAATGGTTGGCTCTTCTTTAGTTCGAAAGTTAAAAAGCGAGGGCTTTCAAAACTTTATTCTCAAAACTTCATCAGAGCTTGATTTAAGAAATCAAGCTTCAGTAAATGAATTTTTTAAATCAGAGAAACCAGAGTATGTTTTTTTAGCAGCTGCTAAAGTTGGTGGAATTCAAGCCAATAATATTTATCGTGCCGACTTTTTGTATGAGAACCTAATGATTGAGGCAAACATAATCCATGCTGCCTATGAAAATAAAGTAGATAAATTGCTTTTTTTAGGTTCTTCTTGTATCTACCCAAAACTTGCTCCCCAGCCGCTGAAAGAAGAATATTTATTAACCAATGAGCTAGAATATACTAATGAACCTTATGCCATTGCAAAAATTGCTGGGATAAAGCTTTGCGAGAATTATCGAAAACAATATAATTGTGATTTTATTTCTGCCATGCCAACTAATTTATATGGGCCAAACGATAACTATGATTTAGATAATTCACACGTTCTTCCTGCTTTATTAAGAAAATTTCATACTGCCCAGCAAAATGGGGCTAAAAGTGTTGAAGTTTGGGGTTCAGGAAAACCAAAACGAGAATTCCTTCATGTAGATGACTTGGCAGATGCTTGCTTTACTTTGATGAGTGAAGTTAGTAGTGAAGATTGGTTCAATGTCGGCACTGGGGAAGATATTTCAATTAAGGATCTGGCACTATTGATTAAAGATGTGGTTGGTTTTAAAGGTGAATTAAGGTTTGATTCATCAAAACCAGATGGCACTCCCAGAAAGCTAATGGATGTAAGTAAACTTCATTCCATTGGATGGAAGCATAAAATTGATTTAAAGGAAGGTATCCAAAAAGTATATCAAGAGGTTAAAGAAATGAATTTTGAAATGGCTTAAGTGCAAATATTTTTTCTGCTTTTTTTTAGCAATTCTTGTTTTCTCTTCAAAAGAATCTCAATCTCAACAACTTAATTTACCGCTGAATCATGCCTTTGGTTTTAGTATTGAGAGAGAGCTTATTTTTTCCGACTCCTTAGGTCATTCAGCTTTTAAGCCTTTGCTCCTTAGTCGAGTAAAAAAGGAGTACAACCTAAACGATAGTATTGATCCGACTTCTCTGATTTCAAGAAGGTTTGACAAAAGTTTTGTTTCTAGGAAATTATTGCATGAACACTTGATTACCCTTGATACTGGAGTTGTAAGGATGACTATTGATCCACTAATCAACTTTGAATTTGGGCAAGAATTAAAAGAAGATCCAAGAGATATTCCTTTGTACAAGAATACTAGAGGCTTTATTGTTAAACTACTTCTTGGCGAAAAGATAGCGGTTGAATCTAGTTTCAGAGAAAATCAAGCTAATTTGCCTTATTACTTAAGCTATAGAGTAAACGAAACCCAGGATGCATTCGGTCAGGGGAAGGTGAAAAAATTTGACGATTTTGGGTATGATTTTGCTATGGCATCAGCCTATATAAGTTATTCACCTTCTTCCAGATTTAATATTCAAGCAGGCCATGGAAAACACTTTGTTGGAAATGGATATCGAACTTTATTATTGTCTGATATGGCATTCAACTATCCTTATTTGAAATTAAATTCAAGCTGGATGAATAATAAGATTCAGTATCAGAACTTATACACCTTATTTCAAGACTTAGATCGCTTAAGTTCTAGTAATTCTGAGGGGCTTTTTGAGAGAAAGCAAGGAGCTTTTCATTTCTTAGAAGTAAGCCCTAATTCGAAATTTAGCTTTGGGTTATTTGAAGGAATGGTATATCCAAGTCTTGATTCTACTGGAAACATTCCTGTAGATTTTAATTATTGGGTCCCAATTATATTTTTAAATTCAATTATTGAAGGAGCAAAAGACAAAG
>CAYPJC010000047.1:0-3060 GCA_964410855.1 uncultured Flavobacteriales bacterium
CAGGAAGAACATATCTTCATGATGGTGGAACAGGTGAGAGATTTGATCAACCAGCAACGGTTGGAATTATCTACATGTTGAAACTTGGCCACATGGTGGAAGATAAGATGCATGCTAGGTCAATTGGACCATACTCATTGATTACTCAACAACCATTAGGTGGAAAGGCACAATTTGGTGGTCAGCGATTTGGAGAAATGGAAGTTTGGGCGCTTGAAGCATTCGGTGCTGCTAATATCCTTCAAGAAATCTTGACTATTAAGTCTGATGATGTAATGGGAAGAGCGAAAGCATATGAAGCAATTGTAAAAGGTGAAAATATGCCAAAACCTGGTATTCCTGAATCCTTTAATGTTTTGTTACACGAATTAAGAGGTCTTGGCCTGAATATCACTCTTACCGAGGATAAGAAAGTTAAGGTTTAATTCAATTTTTAAGAGATTATTTTAACATAATAATATATTTTATGGCTTTTAGAAGAGAAAATAAAGAGACAAGCAGGTTCTCTAAAATCACAATTAGCCTTGCTTCTCCAGAGATGATTTTAGAAAAATCGAATGGTGAAGTATTGAAACCAGAAACAATTAATTACAGAACTTATAAGCCTGAAAGAGATGGTTTGTTTTGTGAACGAATTTTTGGTCCGGTAAAAGATTACGAATGTCATTGTGGTAAATACAAAAGAATCCGATACAAAGGAATCGTTTGTGACCGTTGTGGAGTTGAAGTAACTGAAAAGAAAGTGAGAAGAGAACGGATGGGGCACATCACATTAGTTGTTCCTGTTGCTCATATTTGGTATTTTAAATCTTTGCCAAATAAAATTGGTTATTTATTGGGTCTTCCTACCAAGAAATTGGACGCCATAATATACTATGAAAGGTATGTTGTAATTAATGCTGGTATAGCTAAGAATGCTGAAGGTGAAGCATTAGAGTACCTAGAATTTTTAACTGAAGAAGAGTACTTAGATGTTCTTGACACGATACCAAAGGAGAATGCTTATTTAGATGAAACAGATCCAAATAAATTTATAGCAAAAATGGGTGCCAACGCACTTTTTGAACTATTAAGAAGATTGGATTTAGATTCTTTGTCTTATGAATTACGTCATAAAGCAAATACTGAAACTTCACAACAAAGAAAAAATGAAGCTTTAAAAAGACTCCAAGTTGTAGAAGCTTTTAGACAGGCAAATGAGCACATTGAGAATAATCCTGAATGGATGATTGTTAAGGTTGTTCCAGTAATTCCACCAGAATTGAGACCGTTGGTTCCATTGGATGGAGGAAGATTTGCAACATCGGATTTAAATGACTTGTACAGAAGGGTAATTATTCGAAATAATCGTTTGAAACGATTAATGGAAATAAAAGCACCAGAAGTAATTCTTAGAAATGAGAAAAGAATGTTGCAAGAAGCTGTTGATTCTTTATTTGATAATTCAAGAAAGTCTTCTGCTGTAAAAACTGACTCTAATCGAGCTTTAAAATCATTAAGTGATAGTTTGAAGGGAAAGTCTGGTAGATTCAGACAAAACTTATTGGGGAAACGTGTTGATTATTCTGCACGTTCTGTAATTGTTGTTGGACCTGACTTGAAATTACATGAATGTGGTATCCCTAAGGATATGGCTGCTGAGCTTTACAAGCCATTTGTTATTCGAAAGTTAATTGAAAGAGGTATTGTAAAGACTGTAAAATCTGCTAAGAAAATTGTTGACAACAAAGAGCCTGTAATTTGGGATATTCTAGAAGGAATTCTAAGAGGTCATCCTGTATTATTAAACAGAGCCCCTACTTTGCACCGTTTAGGTATTCAAGCTTTTCAACCAAAATTAATTGAGGGTAAAGCAATTCGTCTTCATCCATTAGTTTGTACTGCGTTTAATGCGGATTTCGATGGTGATCAAATGGCTGTTCACTTACCTCTTGGTAATGCGGCGATTTTAGAAGCACAATTGTTAATGTTAGCTTCTCATAATATATTGAATCCAGCAAATGGATCACCTATCACTGTTCCTTCACAGGATATGGTATTGGGTCTTTATTATTTGACAAAAGAGAGACTTACAGATGAAACCAAAACAATAAAAGGACAAGGAAAATCTTTTTATTCTCCTGAAGAAGTTGTAATTGCTAATAATGAAGGCAGACTAGATATACATGCTAAAATTAAGGTTAGAATTACTAAGAATGAAAAAACTGATTTAATTGAAACAACATGTGGTCGAGTAATTTTTAACCAGCTTGTACCTGAGCAAGTACCCTATATAAATGAGCTATTGACCAAAAAGTCTTTAAGAGATATTATTGGAGAAATCTTAAAAGTAGCAGGTACTGTAGAAACAGCCAATTTCTTAGATAAAATTAAGAAATTGGGTTATGAAATGTCCTTTAGAGGTGGCTTGTCGTTTAACTTGCAAGATGTTATTGTTCCTGACGTGAAGGAAGAAATGATGGAAAAGGCAAACGATCAAGTTAAAGAAGTTTGGAATAACTATAATATGGGGTTCATTACAAACAATGAGCGTTATAACCAAATTATTGATATTTGGACACATACGCGTCTTACAAATACTGTAATGACACGTTTGAAGAACGATAACCAAGGGTTTAATTCAGTTTATATGATGTTTGATTCTGGAGCTCGTGGTTCTAAGGAACAAATTAGACAGCTTTCAGGAATGAGGGGTTTAATGGCAAAACCACAAAAATCTGGATCATCTGGACAAGAGATTATTGAAAACCCAATTTTATCAAACTTTAAAGAAGGATTATCAATTCTAGAATACTTTATTTCAACTCACGGTGCTCGTAAAGGATTGGCCGATACAGCTTTGAAAACGGCAGATGCTGGTTACTTAACAAGAAGATTGGTTGATGTTTCTCAAGATGTAGTAATTACTAAAGTAGATTGTGGAACCCTAAGAGGTGTTACAATTTCAGCCTTAATGAAGAATGATGAAGAAGTTGAGTCATTATATGACCGTATTTTAGGTAGAACAACTGTTCATGATATATACCATCCAAATACGGGTGAGTTACTTATCTCTTCAGG
>CAYPJC010000047.1:3070-9992 GCA_964410855.1 uncultured Flavobacteriales bacterium
AGAAGTGAAAGAAGATGTTGCAAAAGCAATACAAGAATCTCCAATTGACGAAGTCGAGATGAGATCAGTTCTTTCATGTGAATTAAAAAGAGGTGTATGTTCTAAGTGCTATGGTAGAAGTTTGGCAACTGGAAGAATGGCTCAAAGAGGTGAATCTGTTGGAGTTATTGCAGCTCAATCAATTGGTGAACCGGGTACTCAGTTAACCTTAAGAACATTCCACGTTGGTGGAACAGCATCGAAGATTGCTGATGAGTCTAGAGTGGAAGCCAAGTACGATGGTATGCTAGAAATTGATGAATTGAGAACAGTTGAGGGAGAAGATAGAGAAGGTAAGAAAGTAAATATTGTAGTTGGACGTTCAGCTGAAGCTAGAATTCTTGATCTAAAAACTAAAATTGCTTTAACGACAAACGTTATCCCTTACGGATCTATTCTAGAAGCGAAGGAAGGATCAAAAGTGAAGAAGGGAGATTTAATTTGCCATTGGGATCCATATAATGCATTGATTATTGCTGAACTTCCAGGAATTGTTTCTTTTGAAAACTTAGTTGATGGTATTACTTTCAAAGAAGAATCTGATGAGCAAACAGGTTTTACCGAGAAGGTAATTACAGAGACTAGAGATAAGACTTTGATTCCTGAAATTAAGCTGTTAAATGCTAAGAAGGAAGTATTAAAAACCTATAATCTTCCAGTTGGAGCGCATATTGTTGTGAAAGAGGGAGATAAGATTGAAGGTGGAAAGACTTTAGTTAAGATTCCAAGAACTTCAGGTAAGTCAGGTGATATTACCGGAGGTTTACCTCGTGTAACTGAGCTGTTTGAAGCACGTAACCCATCTAACCCTGCAGTTGTTTCTGAAATTGACGGTATTATCTCTTTTGGGAAAATTAAAAGAGGTAATCGAGAAGTTATTGTAGAATCAAGAACAGGAGAAATAAAGAAGTACTTGATTAACTTATCTAAGCACATCCTTGTTCAAGAAAATGATTTCGTTAGAGCAGGAGTTCCATTATCAGATGGAGCAATTACACCAGCAGATATTTTAGCAATTAAGGGGCCTACTCAAGTTCAAGAATACTTAGTAAACGAAGTACAAGAAGTATATCGTTTGCAAGGTGTGAAGATTAACGATAAGCATTTTGAAGTTATTGTTAGACAGATGATGCGTAAAGTAATCATTGAAGATCCAGGGGATACACGTTTCTTAGAAAAACAAATCGTTAATAAAACAGATTTTGCTGAAGAAAACGATTGGATTTACGGCAAGAAAATAGTTATAGATTCTGGAGAGTCTGAAGACATAAAGGAAGGCCAGATTGTTTCTCCACGTAAATTGCGTGAAGAGAATTCTAAACTGAAAAGACAAGATAAAAAAGTTATTGAGTTTAGAGATGCAGTTCCTTCAACGTCAAATTCTGTTTTACAAGGAATTACAAGAGCTTCATTGCAAACAGATAGCTTTATATCAGCAGCATCTTTCCAAGAGACAACGAAAGTGTTGAATGAGGCAGCTGTAAATGGAAAACAGGATAGTTTAAGAGGATTGAAAGAAAACGTTATCGTTGGACATTTAATTCCTGCAGGAACTGGCTTGGATGAATATCAAGAATATGTAGTAGGATCGAAAGCAGAATATGAAATGTTGAAAAACAGGAAAGAAACTGTAGTTACAGAAATTGAAGAAATCGAATCAGAAGCTTAAAACAATGAGTGACGAAGAAAAAAAACCTGAAGGGCAGCAAGAGAATAAGTTAAATATTGAGTTGAACGAAGAGATTGCAGAAGGAATTTATTCCAACTTAGCAATTATTAGCCATTCCAACTCTGAATTTGTTATTGACTTTATTAAAGTGATGCCTGGCTTGCCTAAAGCAAAAGTGAAATCAAGAATTATGATGACACCGCAACATGCAAAAAGATTGATGCGTGCTTTACAAGATAATTTGGCCAAGTTTGAATCTCAATTTGGTGGAATTAAAGATATGGAAAGTCCTCAATTTCCAATGAATTTTGGTGGCCCGCAGGGTGAAGCATAGCTAGTTACTCCTATGATAAAAAAAGCCGTTCTGAAAAGAGCGGCTTTTTTTTGTTAAATTTATAGGAAATTATTAAAGATTTACTGCTTGGCATTAATGAAGAGCAGCTTAAAATCAATAATTATGAATAAGCTAGCTATTTTTTTACTACTACTTGTATCGCTATTCTTTGCTGAGCGAACCTACTCTTCACATTTATATGGTGGTGAAATACGATGGGAATGCTCAGCAAATGGGAAGTATATATTTTATGTCGAATATTACATTGATTGCTCTGGTATTCCTTTTGACTCCACTAATCATAGGTTGAGTATATCAGGTAATCCACTTCCAAAAGACGCAAACAATAATATCCTAACGGGATTTTTTTTAAATCCTTATAATACTAGTTGGAGTGAAAATAGAAATGGTGATCTTTCACCTGAATGTAATCCTCGTGATGTTAGAGGTCCACTTTCTTGTGGAAATGAGGACAGTGGGGCAACAAAAGTATACCTATATAAATCTGAACCAATTACGTTAAAAGGGGTGCCACCTATTTCAGGGTGGGTATTTAAAACATCTAAAAATCAATGCTGTAGGCCAAAATTTGAGAATTTGAGAAGTAGTAGAGTAATATTTAGGGCAACTATGTTTCCCAGTTTAGAAGATTCTACCAAGATTGAACTGAATGCTAACCCTTGTATTGATTCTTCTCCTCAATTTAAATCACTTCCAGTTAATAATATTTGTAGGGAAATTAAATTTAGCTATAACCCAACTGGTATTGATATTGACTTAGACTCTTTGGTGTTCTCTTGGGGCAGATCATATAGCCATGAGCAAGATACAACTGCAATATTCTATGAACAAGGGTTTGATTATAATAATCCAACTCCTGACACAACATTCAGTAAAGATAATGTTCCTTCAACTTTAGATAAACTCACTGGCTTGGTAAAAATGAGAATTCTCAGTGGCAGCGGTGTAGAAAAGTTTTTAGTAATAATAAAGGTTGATTCTTATCGCAATGGAAAAAAAAATGCCACAATATACAGAGAATTACCAATAACAGTTTTTGATTGTCCAAGGTTACTAAATGGGAAAGTAAATACCCCACCAATTGTGAAGATAAACGGCAAGTTAATTGAAAATGAGGTATTTGAAGTTATTGCTGGGGACACAGTCATAATTCCTATTATAGTTTCTGATTTGGATAAGACTGGAATACCCCCTTTTTTTGATCAATTAATTAGATTAACTCCCAATGGTTTAATGTTGACTAAGGATAGAACTTCTCGCACCCCTTGTGATAATTCAGATGGTTTTGGAGGGAGCTTGGTAGAGCCGTGTGCCTATTTCGAGCATCTAGGGCCTAGAGTTAATACAAGACTCTTTCCACCAACACCAAGTATTGGCGCTTTTAGGTCTTTGGTAACTAGATTTGTTTGGCAAACAGATTGTAGTCATATTGGAACAAAAACAGGAGCTGCAGGAACTAACACTGGTATTTATCGATTTGTAATGAGAGTCACAGACGATCATTGCCCTATTCCGGGAATAAATTATCCTACTCTTACTATAAAAGTGAGGGACCCATATCCGCTAAGAGCTCCAATCATGAAAGGTATTGATGTCGGATTAGATGGTAGTTTAAAGTACCAATGGGTACCTCCAATTGATTCAAATGATATATTCGAGGGTTATTTAGTAGAGTCTTCAACAACATTGACAAATGCTCCGCCAATTTGGAAAGATACTCTTAATCAAAATGTAGAAAAATATAAACAAAGCAAAATTGAAAATTTGACTTTAATTTATGATACATCTGATCCTCCTAATATTAGTTCAGATTATAAGGGTAAGGATTTTCACGTGAGAATGTCTACTAAATTTTCAAGTTGCAATAGGGCAGGAATTTCTTCGTCTTCTGAACCAGTCAGAGTCATTCAATTAAATGTTAGAATTAAAAAAGATTCATCAGATCAACAAGAAATTAAATTAAATTGGAATTCACCAAAACCTCAAAATTCAAGTCCATCTCCATATCTTGATTATGAATCGAATACAAAATATTACGTATGGAGAAATGATTCGAAAAATGTGAGGACATTGAAAAACTGGAGATTGGTTGGTGAAACCACAAAGACTACTCTTTCATTACTAAATGATGAAGTATGTGTAAAATTTGGAGCTTTTAGAGTAGAAGCAAGAGACACAGTAGTTACGTGGAAGCATCAAGATTCAACGTCATCAAATTTTAGAGTAATTGATACATTAACTTTTAGCACATTCAGTTTAATAGATACAGTTCTTTTAAAACCAGATAAAACGCCCCCTAATCAGTTTACTATTGATCTCTTATCCTATGACTACATAAAAGGGGACTTAATAATCAAATGGGATGATCCAAACCCTGGGGGGATTGATTCGCTAACTTTTATTACAGATATAATAAATACGTCATCAGCGCCATTGCAATACAGGACGATTGGGAAAGAGAAATGGGATATTGTAAATAAGCAGTTTAAAATAGCTTCAAACCAAGTAGATGCAAGCACCAAGCCGGTATTTATTGGTGCAATAGCCATTGATGCTTGTGGCAATGGAATAGAACCCAGCATCAATAATATTCACAATACAATCGATGTTCAAGTAAATTGGGAAGCATGTGACTCTTCTATGTATATAAGGTGGAACAAATACACTAATTTTGGTGGAAGCAATTTAGAGTATCTCTTATATCTTGACTCAAATGGGAGTGGTAATTTTAAAAAGGTCGATGCTGCTATAAAAATTGAACCAACTTCCTATCAACATAAGATATATGAGGGAGGTAAAGTATACCGGTATTTAATTAAAGCAAAAGGAATCAACTTGAATGGGCAAGTTGTTATATCCAATTCAAATATAGATTCTGCTTATGCTTCGTTTGAAGCTGAACCTAAATTTGGTTACATTTCTAATGTAACTGTTATTAATTCAGAGTATATTCAGCTAAATTATTTGCTTGATAAGCAGACAGCTGTTAAGAATTACACTATTTATAGAGGGTTGGATTCAAGCAACATGAATCCAATTGAGTTAATCTCCGGAAACTCCATTATTTCAAATGAATTCTTATATGAAGACAATCAGGTTCAAGTAAACAATCATTCTTATTATTATCAAGTAGTAGCTAATAATTTTTGTGATTTAAGGTTTCACGATTCTAATCTAGGCACAAGTCTTCTTTTAAGTGTAGAATCCGGTCAAGAGTCGCTAAAAAACGTATTGAAATGGAATAGTTATTTAAAATGGGACAATAAAGTTTCTCACTATAATATCTACAGAGGAATCGATAAATTACCTTCAAATTCCGTTTATAAAAGAATTGAAAAAATTGATGAAATTCAACATGTTTTTGTTGATGATATTGCTGAACATGCTGACGTCATTGGGGAGTATTGTTATCAAATTGAAGCTATTGAAGAAGGTTCTAATAATCAATCTCAACCAGTAGTTTCTAGATCTAATTTGGTTTGTTTAATTATTAAACCACTATTTTATATTCCCAATGCATTTGCTCCCAATGGGATAAATAAAGAGTTTTTGCCAAAGGGGCAGTTTATCAATCATAAGTTTTTCGAGATGAATATTTTTGATCGGTTTGGGAATGAGTTATTTAGAAGCAGAGACATAAATAAGGGATGGGACGGTAGGTTTGCAGGAAATCTAGTTCAAATAGGTACATATGTTTATGTTATTCGTTTTTCAGATGCAGAAGGAAATGAATATCAACGAAAGGGAACAGTAACAGTAGTTCGGTGATTTATTTTTCTAAAGTTTGGAGTTTCTATTGCTGATTAGAACCTATTTAGGATTATTTACTAAAATCATATTCAAGGTTTTTCAGCACAAAGAAATATTATATTTGAAACTAAAAGGATAGTGATCATTTAGTCATTCTAAAGTATGGTATTTAGTAGCATTTTATTTCTTTATTTCTTTTTGCCTGCTTTTCTTTTTGCCTACCATTTTGTAGATAAAAAATACGAAAACTACCTTATTCTCATCGCATCTATTGCATTCTATGCTTGGGGAGCACCAGAATTTATATATCTAGCATTAGTCTCAATAATAGCGGACTTTTTTATAGTTAAACAACTATATAGAAATGAAGGTGCCCAAAGAAAATGGCTGCTATGGGCTTCAATTATTCTTAATGTTGGAATGTTATTATATTTTAAATACAGTAACTTTTTTATAGAGAATGTCAACCTTTTACTTAATAATCTTACGTCAAGGCCTATAATATGGACGGAAATCGTACTTCCAATAGGCATTAGTTTCTTCACATTTCAAAAAATTAGTTATGCAGTAGATGTATTTCGAAAAACCAATAAGCCACTTAATAAATTAGTTGATTACACTGTTTATATCCTATTATTTCCTCAGTTAATTGCAGGGCCAATAGTTCGATTTAAGGAGATTGCTGATCAGTTGACCAACAGAGATTCTAAAAACTACAACGACAAAGTATATGGAATATATCGATTTTGTATTGGCCTTGCTAAAAAAGTATTAATTGCTAATGTACTAGGTCAAAAAGCTGACATCATCTTTGCTTTAGATATAGTAGACCTAAACTCTTCGCTAGCCTGGTTTGGTATAATTTGTTACACTTTTCAAATTTATTTTGATTTTTCAGGCTATTCAGATATGGCAATAGGACTAGGTAAGTTAATGGGATTTAAATTTCCTGAAAACTTCAATAGTCCATATACTTCTCAAAGTATTACTGAGTTTTGGCGAAGATGGCACATTACATTGGGTAGTTGGATGCGTGATTACATATACATTCCACTTGGGGGGAATCGAGTAGAGAGCAAATCATTTTTATACATTAACCTGTGGATTGT
>CAYPJC010000048.1:0-5132 GCA_964410855.1 uncultured Flavobacteriales bacterium
TTTTAAAATTAGAAATTCTACTTTTAAACTGTACTATTTTTGGGGGAGCTTACACGACCACCAGAAATTATGTCATTTATGACAGAATTTTTTCAGGGAGTAAACCGAAGAAAAAGCCCGTTTTCCTAATCATAAGAGATTAATATAATTTGTCCTGATAGTTAATTTGTTCTCAATAATATCTCAATTCGTATATTTGCATCAATGAGAATTTTTGCAGCTATTTTGTCTGTTTTTTTACTTTGCTTGGCTAGCTTGCCTTGTGCTGATGCTGCAATAGAAGAAACTGAACCTATTGTTATGGCTGATAACCACGACCATGGAGAAGCAGAAGATAGTTGTGCTCCTTTATGTTACTGTCATTGCTGCCACGTTCATGTAACAATAACAACCCCAAGCACACCATTAAAATGTTATGCTACTATTTTTAGTCCAATCGCTTTTTATCAATTTTTTACTCCCGAAACTCCTTCGGTTTCTCTTCTACAACCTCCCATCGTTTAATTCAAATTACATGGGGAAAGTGCGTTTTGTACTTTCTTAGTTATCCGTTTTTTGAATTAAATATTACCTATTATGATTAATAATATCATCGCTTGGTCTATTAAGAACAAGCTAATGGTGGGAATTTTGACTGTTGCCCTTATTTTAGGAGGGTTGTGGAGCATGACCCAAGTCCCCATTGATGCCGTACCTGACATCACCAACAATCAGGTGCAAATAATAACCCAAGCTCCCAATCTTGCTACGGAAGACATTGAGCAATTTGTGACTTACCCCATAGAGCTTGCAATGGCAAACCTGCCGAGCGTAACTGAAATTCGTTCTGTTTCAAGGTTTGGCTTATCTGTTGTTACCGTTGTTTTTGATGACGACATGGGCACTTATTTGCCTCGTCAATTGGTTGGTGAAAAGCTCAATGAAGTCAAAGAAGAAATTCCAAAAGGTTTTGGCTCTCCTTCTATGGGACCAATTAGCACGGGCTTAGGAGAAATTTATCAATACACCTTAAAAGTGGATGATGCTCACAAAGATAAATACTCTCCCACCGATTTAAGAAGTATGCAAGATTGGATTGTTAGCCGCCAAATGGCTATGATTGATGGTGTTGTAGAGGTGAATGCTTTTGGCGGGAATATAAAGCAATATGAAGTTGCGGTTAATCCTGAACAACTAAAAGCAATGGGATTGACCATTTCTGACCTGATGCGTGCTTTGGAAATGAATAATCAGAATACAGGAGGTGCATACATTGAGAAAAATCATCAAGCAAATTTCATACGTGGCGAAGGTTTAGCTCGAAGCATTGAAGATATTGAAAATATTCCTATAAAAACGAATACCAACATTCCTATTACCATAAAAGACATTGCAACGGTAAGAATTGGAACAGCTGTGCGTTATGGGGCAGTAACTCAAGACGGAGAGGGAGAGGCGGTTGGCGGACTAATAATGATGCTAAAGGGGGCAAATTCTAATGTTGTCATTGAAAAGGTTAAAAATCGGATGGAAAAAATTCAAAAATCCTTACCCGAAGGCATAAGTATTGAACCTTTTTTAGACCGTAGTAAGCTAATCGCAGAAACTACAAAAACAGTTAGCACCAATTTAATTGAAGGTGCATTGATTGTCATCTTCATTTTGGTGTTTCTTTTAGGAAATTGGAGAGGTGGATTAATTGTTGCCTCCACCATTCCTCTTTCATTGCTTTTTGCATTTATTTTAATGCACGTTTTTGATGTATGGGCAAACCTAATGAGTTTAGGAGCTATTGACTTCGGAATTATTATTGACGGTGCAGTAATAATTGTTGAGAGTACTGTATTTATGCTCCATGAAAAGGTACTTAAAAAGAAAGCCATTACTCCAAAACTAAGAGATAAGGTGGCTAAAAAGTCTTCTTCTCAAATGATGAATTCCGCTTTTTTTGGGCAGCTAATTATTCTAATTGTTTTTATCCCAATTCTTGCTTTAGAAGGAGTTGAAGGTAAAATGTTTCAGCCAATGGCACTTACATTTATGTTTGCCATGATTGGAGTAATGATCCTTTGTTTGACTTACGTTCCCATGATGTCGGCTTGGTTTTTAAGAGTGCCTAAAACCAACAAGCCTTCTTGGGGAGATAAATTTATTCAAAAAATCGAAAATCTGTATGAAAGAAGCTTAAGCAAAGCATTGGGAAAAGCCAAATGGATATTTGGTATTTCTATTGTATTATTGGGTTTAGCAGTATTTGTTTTCAGTCGTTTAGGAGGAGAATTTATTCCACAGTTGGATGAGGGAGATCTTGCTTTTCATGTTATTTTAAAACCGGGAAGCTCCTTGTCGGAAATGATTGAAACAACTACTAAAGTAGAGTTAATCGTAAAAGAAAAGTTTCCTGAAATTCAGAAGATTGTTAGTCGAATTGGTGTAGCCGAAGTCCCTACCGATCCTATGCCGATGGACATAGCCGACGTGTTTGTCATTTTAGCTCCAAAGTCAGAATGGGTTACTGCCGATTCAAAAGAGGAGTTAATTGAAATGATGAAAGAGGAGTTAGAAAAAATACCCGGTGTAAACTATGAGTTTTCGCAACCAATTGAGATGCGATTCAACGAACTATTAGAAGGAGTTCGAGAGGATATTGCCATAAAACTTTACGGAGAGGACATTGACATATTGGCTTCAAAGGCTGAAGAAATTAGCAAAATTATTGCAGGCACAAAAGGCATTGGCGATATGAAAGTAGAAGCCACAACGGGTTTGCCACAAATGACTGTTCAATACAATCGAAGTAAATTGGCACAATATGGCATTTCAATTTCAGAGTTAAATCAAATAGTTGAAGCAGCCTTTGCAGGTGGAAAAGCAGGAGTTATTTTTGAAGGAGAAAGGCGTTTTGATTTGGTAGTTCGTTTAGACAAAGAACACCGCACGGGAATAGAGGATTTAAGAAATCTTTACGTTAACCTCTCTAACGGCTCTCAAATTCCATTAAAAGAGGTTGCTGATATTAGTTATCGAGCAGGTCCAATGCAAATTAGCCGAGACAATACGAACCGAAGAACCTATGTAGGCATTAATGTTCGGGGAAGAGATGTAAAATCTTTAGTTACCGAAATTCAAGAAAAATTAGATAAGAATTTAGATTTGCCGGCGGGTTATTATATTCGTTATGGTGGAGCCTTTGAAAATTTGGAACGAGCTACCAAGCAGTTAAAGTTGGTTGTTCCCATAGCATTAGGATTAATTTTTCTACTCATATTTTTCGCTTTAAAATCTATCAAACAAACCACCATGATTTACATGGCAATTCCTTTAGCAGCCATTGGTGGAATATTTTCTCTTTGGTTGAGAGATATGCCTTTTAGTATTTCAGCAGGAATCGGATTTATTGTATTGTTTGGGGTTGCTGTATTAAATGGCTTGGTACTGATTAGTGGTTGGAACGAATTAAAAGAAGAAGGCGTTACCAACATAAACGAACGAATTCGCTTGGGTGCAAAACGAAGAATTCGTCCCATTTTATTGACTGCTTTAACCGATATTTTTGGCTTTTTACCGATGGCAATTTCTAGCTCGGCAGGGGCTGAAGTTCAGCAACCATTAGCAACAGTTGTTATTGGCGGAATGATTTCAGCTACTTTTCTGACTTTATTTGTGCTCCCTATTTTATACCGTTGGGTAGAAAACAGGAGTAATCCTTCTATTGCAATTAAACCTGCAATTATTGCTGCAAGTTTGCTTTTACTATTCTGTTTTACTCAAAACAGCAAGCTTCAAGCTCAAGAAAGCCAAACACTTTTCCCCATTCCTATGGAAGAAGCAGTAAATAAAGTACTGAAAGACTATCCTGTTTTAAAGGCAATGCAATTGGAAGTAGAAAATCAAGAAGCCTTGAAAAAAAAGACTTGGAATTTTGGTAAAACTTCTGTTTTTACAGGTGGAGAAGAATTGAATAGCAATAACGAAGGAGTAAGAAATCTAATTGGTGTTCAGCAACAAAACATAGATATTTTCTCTTTTTCTGCAAAAAACAAGTTGCAAAAGGAAAAAGTGACATTGGCTATAAGCAATTTGCAGCTTTCCAATTTGGAATTAAGCATTCAAGTAAAACAAGATTATGGCAGCTTGTATTCTAAAATGAAACTGTTTCTGTTGTATGAAGAACTTGATTCTACCTTCAATGAATTTGAACGAGCTGCAAGAATTAGATATGAAACCGAAGCTATTTCTCGATTGGCTTATTTATCGGCCTCTAATCAAGCCAAAAAAATAAACAACGATAAAAATCAGGCATTTCGTGATTATCAAATCGCAATTCAACAATTCAATCGGTGGTTTTTAGGCGATAGTCTTTATACGGTAAAGCCATTTATTGAAGCAGTTCCGCTTGTAATTTCACTTGAATCCTCTATTGAAAATCATCCAAAATTATTGATAGAGAATCAGAAAGTGAAACTAGCAGAACAAAACATAAAAGCTGCTCAGTCTAATTATCTCCCTCAGCTAAATTTGCAATATGGCGTTCAAGAAATAGCAGGTGAAAGTGGTTTTCATCAATATCAATTGGGTGTTAATATTCCATTATTTTTTAATACAGAAAAAGGAAGAGTTCAGTCCGCTAAAATTAATAGAGCTATTGCAGAACAGCGAAAAACCCAAACTAGCCTTCAGCTAAAAAGCGAATATGCACAAGCTCAAGAAAAGTATTTAAAATGGAAAGAGGCTTGGAACTTTTACGAAAAAGAGGCTTTAAAATTAGCCAAAGAGCAACGGAATGGCGCCTCTGTCGCTTATCGTGAAGGAGCGATAGATTACATTGGATTTTTGCAATTGGTTAAAGATGCGATTGAAATAGAGAAACAAGGATGGCAAACTTATCAGGAATACCTGAACAGCCAATTTAATTTAGAATATTATTTAACGAAATAAACAAAAAAGATGAAAACAATATATATCAGTACACTTTCTGCAATTTTTTTCCTATTCGGATTAGTGGGTTGTGGAAGTAATCAAGACCATGAAAGTGGACATGGGCATGACCATAATTCAGAAGAAGAAAATCATGGAAAAATGACTGAAGAAAAACACCATGAAGAAGAAGGTGTCCATTTTTCGATTGACCAATTTAATGCCTTGGGAATGAA
>CAYPJC010000048.1:5145-9889 GCA_964410855.1 uncultured Flavobacteriales bacterium
AGTAGATACCATTCCACTAAGAAACATTTCTGCCTATATAGAAACCAACGGACAATTGGAAGTGCCGCCACAAAATGAAGCAAGCGTGACCACTATTATTGGAGCAAACATTAGTTCTATTAAGGTAATTGAAGGCGACAAGGTTGAAAAAGGACAGGTGCTAGCATATATCACTCACCCTGATTTAATTCAACTGCAAAGCACTTACAGCAGCAATTGGAATGAGTTGCAGTATTTAGAACAGGACTTTAATCGACAACAAAAACTGTATGATGAAAAAATAGGCTCAGGCAAAGAGTTACAACGAGTGAAATCAGATTTTCAATCCAAGAAATCGGTAGTAAATGGTTTGGCTGCACAATTAAAGTTATTGGGTATTCCAACTTCAAAAATTCAAAATGGAGCGATAATCGAACAAATAGCAGTACGTTCTCCCATTGAGGGCTTTGTGCGTTTGGTGGAAGTAAAAACAGGGCAATACGTGGCACCACAAATGGAGCTTTTTGAGATTGTGAATTTAGAACACATACATGCTGATTTTATGGTTTTTGAAAAGGATATTGCCAAGGTTAAAGAAGGGCAAAAAATTCAGTTTAAAGTTGAATCCATAGAAAATGAATTGGAGGCATCTGTTTATTCGGTTGGAAAAAACTTTGAGCAAAACCCTAAAGCCATTCACATTCATGCAGAAATTGAAGATAAAAGTGGATTGCTTTTACCGGGAATGTATGTTCGAGGTAGAATTTTAACAGCAGATTCAATGGGGCAAGCATTACCCGAAGGTGCAGTAATTCGAGATGATGGAAAAGATTATATTTTCGCTGCAAAAAAAGGAAACAAAGAGGAGTGGGAATTTACTCCAATTGAGGTAGTGGCAGGAATTACTACTAATGGTTGGACGGAGATTAAACTGCTTGAGCCACTCTCTAAAAATACCACAGTTGCTTGGAATAATGCCTACTACCTGATTGCTGAAATGCAAAAAGGAGAAACAGAACACAGTCATTAACCTGCATTAGGCATTAGAACTTTGTAGTGAGGGTTGAATCGTAATAAAATAAGGAATTTCGGGTTTTTACTTTTTTAAAATGCTGGTACCATAAAAGATAATGGCAGGCAAGCCAATTACAACGTCTAGGTAATTTCGGTCTTAAATCAAACATCTATGGAAGTGTCCTTGGGCACCTACTATAAACAATACGCCATGCGGTAACACAGGCTCAGGTTTTATTACCGTCCAATTGGTGTGCCATGAGGTTCTCACATGCAAGCGAGCATGACTTGCACCTCCAACGATGTGATTATAAATAGTGGAGTTATTGTAGCAATCCTCTTGGTTTATTGGCCCAATACCAGTTTACCTGATTGATTATTTGCTTAGTGATGTTTGTGATTGTTTTACGAGGAGCATTTCGGATATTGAGCTTGAGTAAATAATAGTCTGGCTCCCCTTTTTCATGCATTTAACTTCTTCCCTCTGGTATAAATTAAATAACATCTGAGCAAAAAATAGCTGTACTGTCTTGAAAAAAGCAAAGAAATCATATCTTTAGATGATGCAGAAATGGCAAAAAATAGCAGTAATCATTTTAGGTGTCCTAGTATTAGCGGCAGTAATCGTTCGAATTAATCTAGAAGATATTCTAATTAATCGTTTGAATGAATTAGTAAAGCAAGATAAAAATAGGCTGTACGATTACAGCTATGATCAATTAGAATTAGACCTGAGTAATGGCGACATTATTCTAACTAACCTCAGTTTTAAACCCCGAGTGAAACTACTTGACAGTCTAAATCAACTAAACCTTGGCAAAGAAATAGTTTTTGATATTGAACTTGAGGAATTTAAGATGACAGGCCTAAGTATTTTTAAATTTCTTATTAATGGAAAAATAAGTCTTGATGAAATAAATTTCAATTCACCTCGAGTGAATATTTATGAGAATATCAAATACAAGTCAATAAAGCAAGAAAAGAAAAAAGAGTTAAATGTAGAAAAAGAGTTTTTTTCTGAGATCGTTTCAAGCGGATTAAAAGAAGCGACTATAGGTGAGTTTGCCTTTCAAAATGCAAGCGTAAATTTGTTTAAAGTAGTTAACCAAGACACCACGCTAGAAATCGTTGCAGATAGCTCAAGCTTTAGCATCAAAGGAATAATAGCAAATACAGCATCATTGAGTAGCAATGAGCTTTTTTATTACGATTCGAGCGCTATTGATTTAAGAAACGTAAAGGTGTATAGTGTAAAAGATTATAGGATTGAGCTAGGAAGAGCTCATAAAACATCCACAAAAGAAGATATTTACTTCTCGAATATAGTTTTGAGTCCATTAGAGGATAAATATTCCTTTATGAAAAATAAGGAGTACCAAACAGAATGGTTTAAATTCCTAATTAAGAATGTGATTATTAAGGACTTAAACATTGAGGACTATCAAAAATCTAAGCGAATCAATCCCTCTCAATTTCTTATAGATGGGCTTTCTCTAGAAATCTACAAGGATAAACGATTGAAGAAAAAAGAAGATAAATTCAAACCATTATTAGGGAAAAAGCTAAGAAATATTAAATTAAATTTAAATGTCCCACGTATTATAATTACCAATGCAGCAGTAGATTACCAAGAAATGGGAAAAAATAGAGAAGAACCATTGCATGTTCGTTTCACTGATTTGGATCTAACTATTTCCAATTGCACTACTGATAGTAGTTCGTTGGCTTCCAATGACACTTTAAGCGTAGAAATTGATGGAACCTTTATGCAAACGGGAAAACTTGATTTAGACCTCCAATTTTTCATACTAGACAGCAATGACTCCTTTGTTTTAGATGGCAGACTTGAAGAAATGAAACTTAATGAGTTGAACCCTATCTTAAAAAATGCTGCTTTCATCAAGTTTAATGAGGGGTATTTAAATTTTGTGGAATTTCATATGCTTGGCAACAATGATAAGGTAACAGGCAAATTAGACCTTGATTACAAAGGCTTGCACAATCTTCAAGTTTTAAGAAAGAAAGATGAAATGGAAGAAAGAAAAGTGAAAGGGAGAAAGGAAAAATCAGAAAAAGTATTGCTCTCTTTTCTAGCGACCAATTTAGCCCCTAAAGAGTACAATGCGAGCTCTAAACACTACCATACGGGTAAAATTGATTATAACAGAAATACCAATAAGTCAATATTAAACCTAATCATTAACGGAATTAAGTCAGGTGTATTAAACTCTTTTCTTCATAAAGAAGAAGGGCTTATTAAAAAGGTGAAAGAAAAAAAAGAAAAGTCGAAAGCTGAAGTATCAAAGTAGGTTCACTTCGAACTGTATGTGAAACAGAAGCCAAATAAGTTTGGTCTAGAGTTGTGATTGAAAATTATAGCTTGATAAGCTTGACAACTTTTAATTGATTTTTACTTTATATATGTCCTATTAACAAATGGAGAAAATAGATTCAGAATTATAGCTTTTAGCCCTACTTTTGAAACATGCCGATAGAGACGCTATTCATTATCCCTCCTTTTACTCAGCTAAATACGCCCTATCCTTCAACTGCCTATCTTTCTGGCTACCTGCAATCTCAAAATATTCCTTCAAATCAGTGCGATTTAAGCATTGAATTGTTCAATACCTTATTTACAACAAGCGTAATTCGAAGCTTGTTTCAAGAAGCAAAACAGCTTTCTACTATTACTTTTGAAAGCGTTTGGGAGCAGCAGGAACAATACATCAATAAGGTAGATAAAGTGATTAGCTATCTACGACATCAAGATGAGTCAACTGCCTTAACAATAATCAGTAAGAACTACTTACCTCAAGCACACCGTTTAATCAAAAGGGCGGATGAATTTGAGAGACTAAGTCTAATTGATCAGGCCAAACATTTGGGCACTTTATTTATTACAGAATTGGGTGATTTTATAACAGCCAACGTAGATGAATTTTTTGCATTTACGCGATATGCTGAGCAGATTTCGATTTCAGCAAGTAGCTTTGATCAATTGGAGGAGTTCTTAAGCTATGAGCCTACTTTAATCGAATCTCACTTATTGAAATTGTTAGATTCTAAATTAAAGCTTTACAAACCAGATTTGGTTTGCTTCACTATTCCCTTTCCTGGTAATTTATTCTCTGCACTTCGATCTGCTCAACATATCAAACATTTCTATCCTCAACTAAAGATTGCTTTTGGTGGAGGTTATTGCAATACAGAACTAAGGAAGCTAACAGATCCTAGGATATTTGAATTTGTTGATTTTATTAGCCTAGATGATGGTGAAATTCCATTAAGCAACATTATTAAACACCTTGATGGAGAGTTGACCGTGAATGACTTGGAAAGAACCTATGTCTTGGAAAATGGAAAAGTAGTTTACAAGAATCATTTACCCAATCAAATTGTACATCACCGTAATTTACCCGCACCTACCTACAAAGGACTAGACTTAACCGCATATTTATCATTCTTGGATGTCATTAATCCGATGCATCGACTTTGGACCGATGGTCGATGGAATAAATTAACCATTTCTCACGGTTGCTATTGGAAGCAATGCTCCTTTTGCGACGTTCATTTGGATTATATCGGAAACTATCAAAACACAAGTGCAAAAGATTTAGTGAATAAAATAGAAGCCTTGATTAATGAAACCGGGGATACAGGTTTTCATTTTGTAGATGAAGCGGCACCTCCTAAAGCTTTAAAAGCCATGGCGGAAGAATTGATTAAACGTAAAATAAAAATTAATTATAAA
>CAYPJC010000049.1:0-5087 GCA_964410855.1 uncultured Flavobacteriales bacterium
AGTTGAAGGTAAAAGAGAAGTAAAGCGAGAACGTCAATTTTACAATTTAGATGCCATTATTTCTGTTGGATATCGCATTAAATCGAATGTAGCTACCAAGTTTAGACAATGGGCAACTAAGCAACTAAGAGAATACATTGTAAAAGGATTTGTATTAGATGATGAACGCTTAAAAAACCCAGATTTACCTTTCGATTATTTTGAGGAACTAGAAAATCGAATACAAGATATTCGTACTTCTGAAAAACGATTTTATCGAAAAATCACGGGTATATACGCAACAAGCGTTGACTATGACCCAACTCTAGAAATTAGCATTGGATTTTTTAAAACGGTTCAGAATAAATTGCATTGGGCTATTACTGGACAAACAGCTGCGGAGATAATTAACCAAAGAGCCGATAGTGCTAAGGAAAATATGGGATTGAGCACTTGGAGAGGTGATACTATTAGAAAAACAGATGTCTCAATTGCAAAAAACTACTTAAATGAAAATGAACTTTCTGCGTTAAACAACTTGGTTGAACAGTATTTGATTTTTGCACAAGGACAAGCTCAGCGGAGAATCCCAATGTATATGGCTAATTGGATTGAAAAACTACATGGTTTCTTAACATTAAACGACAGAGAAATTCTAAATAATGCTGGAAGTATATCTCACGAAATAGGAAAAGAAAATGCAGAGCAGGAATACAAGAAATTTAAAGAGAATAAACAAAAAACGATTGAAGAAGGAGATTTTGAAAAAGCAATTAAAAAAATAGCGAATAAGAAACGAAAATAAGCCAATGCCAAAAGCCCTACGATTCAAAAAGAATGAACGTCTACCCTATTTCTGCTGACATTAAGAGTTCTAAGAATAATCATAAGGACTTATTGAAGCCCAATGGATCTTGGATTAAAAAGGAAACTGAAATCCAAAAAACCAATCAATTGAAACTTTTTGGAATGGGAGAAAAAAGGAAATTTAAGAACTAGAATGACATACCCATATTAACGCTCACTGCTTTGCTAACATCTCCGCTGCCGGGCACAAAAAAATTAATATTTCCTAGTTGCTGTATTTCATAACCTACACTAAAGTTTAAAGCCGTTTTATCAGAAAACAAAAAACTCACTCCTACGCTTGGCTCAATAATTTCACCAACCTCCTGAAGTCCTTCAATTGCTTGAAAAGTCATACCTAATGCGAGTCCAATATAAGGTAAAAACTTACTTCTCAATATATTTCCTCGAATATCTAAAGTAATAGGAATTAAAGTCTCTTCAGGCCTAATATATTGGCGAACTCCTAGACCGATACCTACGGAGAAATTGGGATCCGCTTGATAACCTAAAATTAGGTTGCCATTTATTCGTTCAGAACCACCAGAAGATTCTTGCAGCCTTATCAGATAACCTCCTTCTAATATTACCTTAAAGCCTCACTTAAAGCTTATACTCCAATCTTTATCAACTTTCTTATTAGAATTTGGGTTTAATGAATCATTTAATTGTTTTGCATTTGGAACATATTCAACAGTTGAAAAAAACTCATTTTTTAAACTATTTCTAAAAGATTGCGACTGATTTATTTCTAAACTGTTGTAATTAAAATTTTGAGAATAAGTGGTAGTTAAATAGCCAATTAAAATCAATGAAACTAATAGTAAGGCTTTCAATAATATAAATTTAAGAGTTTAATATACTAGTTTTGAACTTACCTTTTTTTTTATTTTGTCAAACAAAAAGAGCCCAATACATTAATGCAATGGACTCTTTCATTTACTCAATACAATTCTACTTTACAGGTATAAACGAATAGTTCTCACCGTAAAATAACATCTGTTCTTTAAAGTCTTCAGGATACTCAACACTCACTCCTGTAATTTTTCCATCTGATTCAGTTATAACCAATTTTGGATTGATAAAACCGCCATATGGAGCTACTCCAAGCTTTTCGTAACGCTTTAATACTTCTGCATGCAGCACTGGGTCAACTTTAACTGCATAATTTTCTACCAAAGCCTTACCTGCTTCAAAATCACCTTCAGATTTAATCCGTTGCAATTCTCTCAACAACTGTCCAAATAGCTCTTTCAATTTAGTATAATCATTGATAACAAAATAGGTTTTACCATCTTTCATTTTCTTTTCAATAATCTTATCTGCTTCTCCCTTTTCATAAGCCCACTTTGCAACCATCTGTCTGTTTCGCATATGAGCCTCTTCTATTTGTTCCCCAATTTCTAGACGTTTTAATTGAAGCATCATTCCGTTCTTGATATAACTATCATAAGCTGTTTTACCTACCTCTAATGATTCTATTAAGCCCATATCAACCAATTTCTGATCATACAAGTAATAAAGTGCTACCAAGTCTGCTCTTCCTTCTTCCAAGGTAGATGCATAGTTTTTTAAGGTTTCACTAGTTTGTCCTACTCCCTTATTAATGACTCCAGAGGCATGTCCAATTACTTCATGTAAATCAGTATGTAATAAACCTGCTATTCCTCCATACTCCTTAGCACGATCTATTTCTTCTTGAGAATAAGCAAACTCACTCAACGAACTTTTGCCTTCCTTAGATGACATTTCGTAAGCATGAACAACGTTTCCAAGACTTACACTTTTCGACCCTACTTCACGTACCCAACCATTGTTTGGTAAATTAATTCCGATTGGAGTTGAAGGAGAAGCATCACCTGATTCTACAACCACAGTAATTACTTTTCCTATAATTCCCGTTACTTTTTCCTTTTTATGCTCATCCATAATCGGAGAATTGTCTTCGAACCATTGAGCTTCTTTACTCACCGCTTCAATTCGTTTGGTAGCTTCTATGTCTTTAAAAGACACCACTGACTCAAAAGAGCCTTTTTTTCCAAGAGGGTCATTATAAACTTCAATAAATCCGTTAACAACATCTGTTACTGAAGCAGTATCTTTTATCCAAGCTAAATTATATTGATCCCAATCTGATACGCTACCAGATTTATAATAGCTAACTAGTCTCTCTAAGGTTAACTTCTGTTGATCATTTTCAGCCAATGGAATTGCTTTTTCGAGCCAATAAACAATCTTGCTAATGGCTCCATCATACATTCCTCCTACTTTCCATGTTTTTGCAACTATTTTACCATCTTCTTTTACCAATTGAGTATTCAACCCATATTCAGGCGCATTTTCTGAAACCTTGTCTAAACTTGCGTAGTACTCTTCCACTTCCTTTTGTGTCACATCTGGACCGTAAAAATTTACAGCAGAAGCTTGAACTAAATCTACATCGGCCTCTAAACTCACTTTTTTAGGAGCTACTTCAGGGTTAAAGATAACATCTGCCAACACCATCAACATAGCATCCTTAGTCTGGCTTTCTTTCAAGGGTAAATCTTCATCAGAAATGTCATTGACTGCTTTATGAAAAAATTCGCTTGAAAACTCAGGCTTAAACTTTGCATTGGAATAATGGTGGTGAATTCCATTAGAGAACCATACCCGCTTTGTATATTCTAATAATTTATCATAATCAGCATCGCCTTCATACATGGCTTCATTGCGTACAATCGCTTCTAAAACTTTTCTGATTTGAATGTTATGCATGTAGTTTTGATCATAGATGATGTCTCTTCCACTCAAAGCTGCTTCATACAAATAGTATAGTAATTCTTGTTTTTGTAGATCCAAGTCATTGAAACCCGGAACCTGGTATCGAATCAATTTTAAATCGGCAAACTGTTCGGCTGTGTATTTAAAATCATCTGCCTCATCTTCCCCTTTGACTTCGGTTGTGTTTTCTTTTTCTTTTTCTGCTGCTGTATTCTGGCAAGAAGTAAATGCAAAAGTGGCAAGTAATCCAACAGCAATAAATCTAATCTTCATAAAGTGTATTTTTATTAAAGGCCTAAATTAATTGAAATAAGCGAATCAAACTATTCTTTAAGAGAGTGCTCGTTTAAAAAGTCAAACCACTCTTTTTCGTTCATCTTATCCCAGTGATTTTCAAACGAATAAAGCATGTCATTTAAATAATTCCTATCTGGAAGAATTTTAGCTTCAAAGGAATATCTTTCTACCTTACTACCCAATAGCTTATATTCGATAAAGCGAGTATCTGATTCGATTTTAAAGAAACTGTGATTGTTTTTGTATTTTCTGTATTGCGGAAACTCCATCATTCAAAGTTGATAAGTTTTTGTTAAAAAGTCGTTAAACTTTCAAACTAGATTCTTTTTCAAATTATTTTAGCTCTTTATGAATCGTAAAACCATAAGACTCATTATCTTTTTTGCTGTTTTCACAGTAATAGGAATCTTTAGTTTCCAAATTTTTTGGGTGCAACGCGCTTTTAGTTTACAAGAAAAGCAATTTAATGAGCGAGTTCATGTTGCATTGACAAGTGTTGTGAAGCAAATTCAAAGTTTCAATAGTGATTCTTCCGAAATTTATGAGCCTGTCAAACAAATCTCTTCCAACTACTATCTTGCTTCAACCAACGATACACTTCATCCCTATTTATTAGAAAACCTTTTGAAGGATGCTTTTCAAGATAGAAATCTTACAGGTGATTTTGAGTATGTGATCTATGATTGTTTTACTGATTCAATCGTTTTTGGAAACTATGTAGACATTGAAGCTGAGGCTAAAAGTTTAGTGTATCGGACTTCCAATCGAGAGAAATGGAATAAGACCTCTCATTATTTTGGAGTTTACTTTCCGGGAAAAGAACTTTACCTGCTTGATGAAATGGGAATTTGGGTCGTTTCTACTATTTTTCTCCTTTTAGTAGTCATCTTTTTTAGCTACACCATTTGGGTTATTTTGCAACAAAAAAAACTCTCGGAGATAAGAACAGACTTTATAAACAACATGACCCATGAATTAAAAACTCCTATTTCAACGATATTGCTTTCTACTGAAGTTTTAAGTAATCCCAATATTGCTTCAAACCCTGAGCGGCTTGCTAACTATTCTAGAATTATAAAGGAAGAAAGTGAAAGACTCAAAACTCAAGTTGATAAGGTTTTACAAATGGCTACCTTAGACAAAAAGAGAGTATTATTAGATAAGAAGAAAGTCAATTTACATCAAATTATTCGAAAAACGGT
>CAYPJC010000049.1:5120-9884 GCA_964410855.1 uncultured Flavobacteriales bacterium
GCTGAAATCAATCAGAGTTTAAGCGCGAAAAATTCTGTAATAATGGGTGATGAACTGCATATAACAAATATCATGTTCAATTTAATTGATAATGCAATTAAATATTCCAAGAATAAGTCTCGCATTGAGATCAGCACAAAAGATTATAAAAATGGCATCCATTTAAGAGTTAAAGACAATGGTATTGGGATGAGTCGAGAACAGCAAAAACATGTTTTTGAAAAATTTTACAGAGTTCCAACAGGCGATAAACACGATGTGAAAGGATTTGGCATTGGTCTAAATTATGTTTTCAAAATGGTTAAACAGCACGGTGGAAAAATTCAATTAAAAAGTGAACTGAATAATGGTTCTACTTTCAAAATATACTTCCCAAAAGCAAAAAATGGAAAAAACTAAACGGAATTTACTATTTGTTGAAGACGACTTGAATTTAGGTTTTGTAATTAAAGACAATCTGGAACAATCGGGGTATAAAGTTGATTGGGCAACAAATGGCCAAGAAGGATTAAAAAAAGCTTTAAACAAAGCATATGACATAGCAATTTTAGATGTTATGCTGCCTATTATGAGTGGATTTGAACTCGCAGAAGAATTGGTTGAAATGAAACCAGATTTACCTTTTCTATTTTTGACTGCAAAATCGTTGTTGGAAGACAAGCTAACAGGTTTAAAGTTGGGTAATGATTATCTAACAAAACCATTCGAATTTAAAGAACTAGAGCTTAGATTGGAAAATATATTAGCTATTAAGAGCGACTTTACTGAAGAAGTTCAAACCGTATTTAAGATCGGTGAGTTCGAGTTTGACTATATCAATCAGTACCTTACATATAAAGATGAATTACAAAAACTGACTAAGAAAGAAGCTGATGTTTTAAGAATGCTCTGTTTGCATAAGAATGAAGTTATGAATAGAGAATCTGCTTTAAAGACCATTTGGGGCAACGATGATTATTTTAATGGCCGAAGCATGGATGTATTTATTTCACGGATTAGGAAATACTTAAAAGCTGATGAAAACATTCAAATCATAAATATTCATGGCGTAGGTTTTAAGCTGGCAGTGAAGTAATTGATAATAGTTCTAACTTAACCGAAACGCCCCATTTTTAAGACAGCTATTCATCCTTAAACTTTCTTCTTTAAATTCTAACCCTCAAATTTTAGTTTTTAATCTTTATAGTTTCAACTTGTTTTTAATCTTTATAGTTTCAACTTTAGGCACTTTCAACTCCAAGTACTTTTAACTTCTCTCTTTAATTTTTAATTCTTCTTCTTTCTAGATTTATGTTTCAAGTTTAACTACTTCACACCATTTTCAGGATACTTTGCGGTCACTTTACGATAAAAGGATTGAATAGTTTCTAGATCCTTCTCATAGTTTCCTGACGGGCTTATTAAGGGTCCAACACCTGCATGTTTCTTTTTATAATCTAAGTATCCTAATGCAATAGGAACCTTTGCCGTTAAAGCAATATAATAAAATCCCTTTTTCCATTCAGGTGCATAACTTCGAGTACCCTCTGGTGTAATTAGAATTACGAGTTCTTTTCTTTCATCAAATAAGGCAGCCATTTTATCAACCATCTTTCCAGCTATTTTTCGATTAATTGGTATTCCACCAATAGCCTTTAAGATTACTCCCAATGGAAAAAAGAATAGCTCCTTTTTTACAGTATACCTTACTGGAAGGCCCATAATATAAAAAGTAGCTCGAGCATATATAAGGTCCCAATTACTTGTATGAGGTGATGCAATCATCACTAATTTCTTAATATCTCCTGGAACTTCACCCATCACTTTCCAACCGGTAATCCAAAAAAGTATCTTTGATAATAGCTTCATCAAACAAATATAACAGCAGGAAAATAAAATAACATCTAATTTGAAAATTATTAGTTAGAAGTTCTACATTTTATCGCTCCAAGCAAAGATTATTACCTTAGAGTTAAATTCCCTTTAATGAGAAATTTACTTAAGGTCATTATTTTTCTATTGAGCAATTATGTTTTTGCTGGAAATAATGATCAAAATGTAGGTGCTAGAAGTTACGGATTAGCAGGTAATTCGATTCAATTCAATGATATATGGTCTACCCAAAACAACCCTGCAGGTTTAGGAAGATTAACCCAATGGGGTGGCGGATTCTCCTATGAGAATCAATTCTTAATTCAAGAAATAGCTACAAAATCTTTCATATTCGCTTATCCCATTAAAGATGCTTCCTTCGGCATAAGTTTTAATCAATTTGGCTATTCTACCTATCAAGAAAATAAGATTGGTCTTTCATATGGTCAATCATTGGGCAAAAACCTTTCCATGGGAGTTCAATTGAATTATTTGTCAACTCAAATTGGGGAAGGTTATGGGAGTCGTAGTGCATTGAGTGGAACAATCGGTTTACAAGCAAATATAACTGATGATTTATCCCTTGCAGCAGTTGTTATTAATCCAACAAATACAAAACTGGCAGAATTTGAAGACGAACGTTACCCTGTTATATTAAAACTTGGATTAGGCTACACCTATTCTGAAAAAGTTCAATTTCTAACTGAGTTTGTTAAGGATATAAACTTTAGTCCAGATTTGAAGTTAGGTATAGAATATCATGCAGTAGATGCCATTTATTTTAGGGTAGGATATTCAACAAACCCTTCACTAAGCTCATTTGGTTTTGGTGTAGAATTTAACAACTTCACTCTCGACTTTGCTTCGGGGTTTAATTCTAATTTAGGTTTTAGTCCTCAAATTTCTCTTTCATATGTCCCTAGTAAGAAATAAAAGATGGAAACAAGAAAGATTGGCTTCTTCTTATTGTTTTTCTTCCCTTTTATTCTGCATGCTCAAAAACATGAAGTAGAAAAAAGAGAAATAATTGAACAGAGAACTGACTTCCTTCTAGAATTAAATGAAAGTGGAGAAATCGATTTCACTTCCCTTTTTGAGCAGTTGGAAGTCTTTTACGAGCAACCTTTAAATCTAAACACTGCAACTAAAAAAGACTTAGAAGACTTAATGCTACTGAATGGCATTCAAATCAATAATTTATTAAAACACATTGAACAGAATGGCAAACTCCTTCAAATTGAAGAACTTCAAAGCATAGCGTTTTTTAACCTTAAAACTATTCGATTGATCCTTCCATTTATCAAGCTTGGTAATGAATTACAAGATTCTAAGTTGACCTTAAAAAACGCATTTAAGGAAGGATCCTCTGATTTCTTTCTTCGCTATACTAGAATTATTGAAGAACAAAAAGGATATAGTCCAATAAGTGAAAGTGATGCACTTGATAGCCCAAATGCTAGATATCTTGGAAGTGCAGATAAAATTTATACAAGGTATCGGTTTAAATCTGGGAATAACCTTAGCATAGGATTTACAGCAGAAAAGGACGCTGGCGAAGAGTTTTTCAAAGGAAGTCAACCCAATGGTTTTGACTTTTATTCAGCTCACTTTTTTGCTCAGGGAAATGGCCCTATTAAACAAATTGCTTTAGGCGATTTCCAGGCTCAATTTGGTCAAGGATTGACCTTTTGGTCAGGTTTAGCTTTTGGGAGATCTCCGAGCATATTTACTTTAAAGCGGAATGCTCCTAAACTAAGACCTTATTCTTCGGTGCAAGAAGACTTATTTTTAAGAGGAGGAGGATTAACCTTAGAGCACCAAAATATTGAATTAACAGTCTTTTATTCTTCAAAGAAAGTGGATGCAAATATTATTAGCAGTGACACCATCGTTAATTCTTTAGTTTTTAGCTCACTTTCTGAAGATGGTTTCCATAGAACAGCAAGTGAATTGGAAGATAAAAATGTGATTAAAAACTCAAATATTGGAGGGAATTTAAGTTATGAAAAGCGAAATTTAAGCTTAGGAATAACAGCTGTACACAATCAATTAGATGGAACTTTTAAACCCAATGATGCGCTTTACAGTAAATTAAGAAACCTCTCCAATAAAAATACAAATGTTGGTTTTGATTTTAACTACCTCTTTAAAAATGTCAATTTTTTCGGTGAAATATCAAAAAGCATAAATGCAGGATACGCCTATACTATAGGAGCTCTAATTGTTCTAGACCCTCGACTTTCATTAGGCGTTCAACAAAGGAATTTTGAAAAAGACTATAAACCAATTCAAAGTAATGCAATAGGTGCAAGCTCAACCAATAACAACGAAAAAGGCACTTTTATAGGAATTGAATCTAAAATAAGTAGGACCTTGACTTTTTCAGCTTATGCTGATCGATTTGTATTTCCTTGGCTACGGTTTCAAACAGATGCTTCATCAACAGGAAGTATATTGTTTGCGCAGTTAAACTTTCAACCATCAAAAAAGCTAGCAACATACTTCAGATATCGAAATCGATTAAAAGGAGAAAATGATGATGTAACCACTGAAGGTCTTGATCAAGTAGTCGATGAAAAATACGCTTCTTACAGACTCCATTTAGATTATCAAGTAAACAAAAGCATAAGGCTTAGAAATAGAGTAGAATTTTCAGAATATCAACTAGGTAGCGGTCAAAAGGAAACAGGGATATTGATATATCAAGACATTAGCTTTAAAAAAATCGGCTCCCCATTAAGCTTTTCACTCCGATATGCTTTGTTTCAAACTGACTCCTATAACAGCCGGATCTATGCTTATGAAAGTGATGTGTTATTTGCATTTTCAATTCCTGCGTACAGCGGCAAGGGATCAAGGTTTTACATAGTGACTAAATACAAAATCAGAAAAGGGTTAGATTTGTGGTTAAGG
>CAYPJC010000050.1:0-9836 GCA_964410855.1 uncultured Flavobacteriales bacterium
CTGGAAATGGAAATACTTCAATTGGTGAAGACTTTCGACTAGCACCATATGTAAATGTTGGAGGTGATATTTCTTATGAGCCATCTGAAGGTGATTATCCTAAATATGACTTGGAGGGCATTGTTGATTGTAGAGCAAATAGAGATGATCGTTCGGAAAGTAGTTTGCGACCTTTATTTGGAGATCAAACCTATTGGTGGATATTTAATGATAAAGGGAATTTGCACACAGAAACAAATGCTCCATCTATAGGGATGGAAGTTCACGGGCAAGCTTTCGCCTTTGCAACAAATGATGAGATTAATGACATGACCTTTTACAATTTTGAATTAATTAATCGATCAACATTTACTTTAACAGATACATATTTTGCGAGTTACGTTGACCCTGATTTAGGAAATCCCTCTGATGATTATGTAGGTTGTGATGTAGAACGAGGTTTAGGTTTTTGCTATAATGGTGATGAGAATGATGAGGATTTTAGAGGTCAGACTGGTTATGGTTCAACTCCTGCAGCCGTAGGAATAGACTTTTTTGAAGGGCCATATCAAGATGCAGATGGGTTAAATAATAATGTTGGAACAGGTCCTGGTGAAGCTCTAAATGGATTGGGTTATTTTGATCCAAATGCAAGAGAGCCTGATACAATTGCTGATAACGAACGTTTTGGTATGAGAAGGTTTGTTTATTACATTAATTCTTCAGGAAATAATGGAGACCCAACCCTAGCTATTCATTATTATAACTACATGCGCGGTTTTTGGAAAAATGGTGTACCAATGCGTCATGGGGGAAATGGATTTAATTCTGCTGCTGTAGAACTTATACCTACTAATTTTATGTTTCCCGGAGACTCAGATCCTTTGCATTGGGGAACAACTAATGATGTTGGACAAACAACTATTCCTGCTAATTTAGACTGGACCGAAGATAATCCTGGTGCTGGTGAAGATAGAAATGATCCAGGTGATCGGCGTTTTTTACAGTCAGCGGGACCTTTTACATTAAGACCAGGAAATGTAAATGATATTACTGTTGGGGTCGTATTTGCTCAAGCTGAATCTGGAGGAAGATTAGCTTCTGTAGATAAATTATTTGTAGCGGATGATAAAGCACAAGCGTTATTTGACAACTGTTTTAAAGTATTGAATGGACCTGATGCACCTCAAGTAGAGGTGCAGGAATTAAATAATCAACTGATACTGTACTTATCAAACCCTGAAACTTCTAACAACCTAGAAGAGTTTGGCACGCCATACGTGGAGGAAGATCCTAATATTGTTACTCCAGAATTTTTATCTGATCAAAATCCTCCAATTTTTTATGATAATGAATATAGGTTTCAGGGATATCAAGTTTTTCAATTGGCTGGCCCAGGAATTTCAGTTAATGATGTTGACGATGCAAGTAAAGCTAGATTAGTATTTCAATGTGATATAACAGATGAGGCTGTTGATTTAATAAATTTCACTTTTGATGAAGAGCTAAATTCTAATATTCCAATCAAAAAAGTTACAGCCTCTAACGAAGGAATAAAGAGGAGCTTTTCAATCACAGAAGATTTATTTGCAGTAGGAAATAATGGCTTGGTTAATTTTAAAACATACTATTATATAGCAATAGCTTATGGTTACAATGAGTTTAAGCCTTATACACAAGGTACAGCTCCTGATACAGCAAATCCGTTTGCTCCCGCTTTTGATGGGCAAACAGTGCCATATATTTCAAGTAGAAAAGGGCCGGATGGTGGTTCTGTAGTGCCTTTTACTGCAATACCACATAATCCAACTTTTGAAAAAGGTGGAACAGTAATTAGCTCTGCTTATGGACAAGAAATAGAGATTACTAGATTGCAAGGTACAGGTAATGGAGGAATAGCGCTAGAGATATCATCAGAATCGCTTACTAACTTAATTGAAGATAAGGCTTGGGATGATCCTAATGTTGAAGTTGGCGAAATTGATTATACTGCAGGAAATGGACCATTTGCTATTAAGGTCGCCGATCCTTTAAATGTAATTGATGGTACTTTCTATTTACAAGTAATTGATGAAACAATTAACGGAACTACAGGAGAACCACTAATTACAGATTCAGCTGAGTGGAAAATATGGCTAGATGGAGGAACTGTTGACGATACTATATACTCAAGTAAGACAATCGCTACTGATAACGAGCAATTATTGTTTAGCCCAAATTGGGGATTGAGTATATCTATAAAGAATGGCGTAGCACCAGGCTCAAGAAAACCTGGAACTTCCAATGGGTTTATTTCTGCATCAATTATTTATCAAGACCCTGAAAGACCCTGGTTGACAGGTATACCTGATTCAGATTTTGAAGGTCCTACAAATTGGATTTTAGCAGGAACTGTTGATAATAGCCCATCTGGATTTTTTAATGATTATTTCACTGGTTCAAATAGGTACATTGACCCTGACGAAGACTACGAAGCAATATTGGGTGGGGTAATAGCTCCATATAGACTAGTAAGACATGCTAGTCCTTCAGATAACGGAAATGCATTAACTGAAAACGCGGTTGGAAATAGTCCTGGAGATGTTTCAGCATCTAATATGACATACCTTAATTCTATAGCATTAATTATTACAAATGATAAATCTAATTGGTCCAGATGCCCTGTTGTTGAAACTAGCACAACCGACCTTTCACAAAACATTGAACGTGGTAAAGTGAAACAAATGCTCTCCGTAGATAAAGAAGGTAATCCTGTTGATACTACTGGGTTTGGAAATAGACCTTTAAGTGAATTAGATACTTTATTAGCGTCTAACAATGAAGAAGATGCTGGTTATGGGGGTGCTGTTGGAATGGGATGGTTTCCGGGATATGTTATCAATAAAGAAACCGGTGAGCGTTTGAATATAATATTTGGAGAGGATACCAAGTATAGTGTTAATAATGGAAATGATATGATTTGGAATCCAAACGATGTTGTTATTGAGGGTATTTTTCCTTCGATAAATAACGTCTGGGGAGGGAAACATTTTATCTATATATTCAGAAAAACCTCAGAAGCTGAAGCAACGGCACCAGGGTTTCCTCCATTTGCTGTTATGCCTTTGTATGATGAAGGAAAAAAACTCAAAGAATTACTTAATGATAATTCGTCCGCTGTAAGGAGGTTTGGATGGCGAGCATGTATGTGGGCATCAGTTCCTTTCCTGAGTTTTGGAGAAGAGTTGTTATCAAATGATGTTAGAATTGATCTAAATGTTAGCAAGCCTTTTGATATAAAGGATTCTGACTTAGATCCAGATTTGGATAATAATAAAAAGCCAGTCTATAGGTTTAGAACAAGTGGAGTTGCTGTAAGAACAGGTCAGACAGCAGTTTTGGCTGATCAACTTGTAAATTTGAATGTAGTTCCAAATCCATATTATGCAATAAGTGAATACGAGACTTCACAATTGGATAATACGGTCAAATTCACAAATCTTCCTGAAGTATGTACCATTAAAATATACAATACAAATGGAACTCTAATCCGAACATATAATAAAGCAGATCCAAACAACTTTTTGGATTGGAGCCTTACGAATCAAGCTGGAATTCCAATATCAAGTGGCGTATATATTATTCATATAGATGTTCCGAATGTTGGGGAGAAAGTATTGAAATGGTTTGGTGTTGTAAGACCAGTTGACTTGAATAATTTCTAAAATATGACTATGAGAAAAAGAGATATATTTATTGCACTCTCCCTTCTATTTATAGGAGTGGAAGGTTTTGCAGGGAATGAAGATCGAGCAGGTGAAGCAGGTGCTTCAGAATTATTGATAAATCCATGGGCTAGAAGTTCTGGATGGGGAGGAGCTAATACTGCGGGCGTTAAGGGTTTAGAAGCCATGAATTTAAATATTGCAGGCCTCTCGTTTACAAAAAAATCTGAAATAATTTTTTCCAATACTAGATGGTTGGGGGGAACAGATATTAACATTATTAATGTAGGCCTTGCTCAAAAAGTAGGAGAAACTGGAGTCCTTGGATTGACATTTACTTCTATGGATTTTGGAGAGATTGATATAACAACAGTAGATCAACCAGATGGTGGATTTGGAACCTTTGAGCCTAATTATTTAAATATCGGTATAGGCTATTCAAAAAGATTTTCTAATAGTATTAGTGGTGGTTTAGTTGTAAGACTAGTAACTGAGGCTACTGCTAATTTGAAGGCAACCGGAGTTGCTATTGATGCAGGAGTCAATTATACGACAGGTGAAAATGATGCATTTAAATTTGGAATAACTTTAAGAAATTTGGGACCTGCTTTAAAGTATGGAGGGAATGGCTTATCATTTAGATCAGATATTCCAAATTCCGACAAGACTTTAACAGTTGAACAAAGGAGTAACGAATTTGAGCTTCCTTCACTCGTTAATATTGGTCTTTCTTATGATTTTTATTTAACAGAGGTTTCCGAGAATGAAGACAATGAGGCTTATGCAGATCATAGAATAACTGCAAGTGGCACGTTTACATCTAATTCTTTTACTAGAGATCAGATTAGAGTAGGTGCCGAATATGCATTTCAGGAAATGTTTATGGCAAGGTTTGGATATGTATATGAAGGTGAATCGTTAGATGAAAATTTAAGTCGGACTACTTCAATAGGACCAACATTTGGAGCTACAATTGAAGTGCCAATTGGACAATCCAATGCTACAATAGGGATTGATTATTCGTATAGAGTAAGCAGAACTTTTAATGGTTCTAATGCAATTGGATTGAGAATGACCTTCTAAATCTAGAATTTTTATATCTTTGAAGAAGAGAATCCACACAATGGGTTCTCTTTTTAGGTTTAATATAGCTAATTATTTATAACACATGGGACAGATAAGTTATTTCACAGAAGAAGGTTTTAACAAGGTAAAAGAGGAATTAAAGCAATTAAGAACGGTTGAAAGACCTAGTATATCTCAACAGATTGGGGAAGCTAGGGATAAAGGTGATCTTTCGGAAAATGCTGAATATGATGCTGCAAAAGAAGCTCAAGGACTTCTTGAAATGAAGATTAATAAATTAGAGACTTTAATTTCCAATGCAAGAGTAGTAGATCAATCTGAGTTAGATATCACGAAGGTTTTAATTCTATCAAAAGTTACAATTAAAAATATTGCAAATAAATCAGAGATGGAATACACTATTGTTTCTGAAAAGGAGGCTAATATGAAAGAGAAGAGAATTTCAGTTGAGTCTCCAATAGCTCGGGGGCTTCTTGGTAAGAAAGTTGGAGATATTGCTGAAGTAGAAGTGCCTTCAGGTTTTATGAAGTTCGAAATAGTTAGCATAGGAAGATAATGGCAACGATCTTTTCAAAGATAATTAGCGGTGAAATTCAAGCTCATAAAATAGCAGAAGATAAAAACTTTTTGGCTTTTTTAGATTTAAACCCACTAGCAAGGGGACACACTCTGGTAATACCTAAAAAGGAGATTGACTACATATTTGATATCGAAGATAAGGAGCTTTCTGCTCTATGGGTCTTTGCAAAGGCAGTTGCAAAAAGAATAGAATCAAAAATTGAGTGTCAAAGAATAGGTGTTGCTGTAATAGGATTAGAGGTAGCGCACGCGCATATTCACTTGATTCCTTTAAACTCAGTTTCAGACATTAATTTTTCAAAGCCCAAATTGAAATTATCTAATAAAGAGCTAGCAGAAATTGCCATTCAGCTAACAAAGTAATTGCTTAAGCTTTTCTTTCGGGATTATTCTTTAAGAAAGAATCCCAGTTACTGTATGATTTTTTGGTCTTTAGCGTATTGCCTTGAAAATAATGACAAACTGCTACTGCTAAACCGTCTGTAGCATCTAGATATTTTGGGCTATCCTTGAAAGGGACAATGGATTTTAGCATAGCGCCAACCTGCTCTTTTGAAGCAGCTCCTCTCCCAGTTATTGATTTCTTTACTTTTTTTGGTAAATATTCACTTACAGGGATATCTCTGATTAGGGCTGCTGCCATAGAAACTCCTTGAGCTCTGCCTAGTTTAAGCATTGATTGAACATTTTTGCCATAAAATGGTGCTTCAATAGCAAATTCATCTACTTTATAGTCATCTACGAGCTGCAGAGTTCTCTCGAATATTTTTTTTAACCGAATACCATGGTCACCTAATTTCGTTAAATGAATGGCTCCCATAGCAATTAATGAAATTTCTTTCTTTTGAATGGAAATGACTCCATATCCCATTATATTCGTGCCGGGATCTATACCAAGAATTATTTTATCAGATTTCGCAATTATACTATCCATTGATAAAGACAAAGCTATATAATATTATTAGAAGACTCCTTTCTTTTATCTTTCTAATACTTGCTATTACTTACCTGATTTATTTGTCTAAGGAAAAAGTTATTGATTTGGACTTTAGTTTCTTAAAGAAGAATTTTGCTGCAAATATTGAAATTTTAATATTGATCTTCCTTCTTATGATAATTAATTGGAGCTTGGAGATTTCAAAATGGAGATATCTTACTATGTCTTTTCAAAAAGTGACATGGGTGCAATCTCTAAAGTCAATTTTTGTTGGTTTAGTAGCAGGATTATTTACTCCAAATAGAATTGGCGAATTGGGCGGTAGGCTAATTTATATAAAAAAAGAGAATAGGAGTAGAGCCATTTATATAAATAGTATATGTTCCTTTTCACAGTTATTTATTACGCTTGCTTTTGGATTAATTGCTTGTTTATATCTAATGGAATATCTAATTGAATTTATAAATATTGAGAAATGGCTATTACAACTTATTATTATAAGTTTATTATTCTCCCTCTTATTCCTCTATTTGAAAAGCGATTTTCTTAGAAAAATTATTTTTATAATTGAACAGAAGCTGAAATTTAGTAATCTGGAAAAAATAAGCTATTTATCCTACAAACAAAGGATTAATGCTTTGTTTTTTAGTGTATTAAGATATTTTGTTTTTTGCACTCAATTTGTATTATTTATAACCATTTTAGAGCCAAATGACTCTTTTTTGATGGTATTTTCTATTGTTTCAGTAATTTTCTTTGCAATGGCAATTATTCCTAGTGGATGGCTAAGCGATTTACCTATTCGCACTTCGATTTGTTTTGTATTTTTTGAATTGTTCGGATTTAATGGTTCTTATGGGGTTATGGCGAGCGTTTGCCTTTGGTTTCTTAATTTATTTCTACCTTCCTTAATTGGGCTTTTTTATTACAAAGAGTTTAATAAAACAATCTTAAGGAGATGATTATTTCAATAGCTTCACTTGTTATATTCTTAATTTACGCTAAGGTAATTCTAGATTGTATTCGCGGAAATTTTAAAAAAGAACCTAATTATAGTACAATTAGACAAAACACAATAGTGTCCGTTGTTGTCCCTTTTAGGGATGAAGTAGAAAATTTGGATTTGCTTTGTAAAGCTCTGATGAATCAATCTTATCAAAAAGAAATGCTTGAGTTCTTATTTGTGAATGATCATTCTGAAGATGGAGGAGTTCGTGTTATAAATAAAGCACAAGAATTTTAATTATCGAATCATCGAGCTTGATCATCAATTTGGGAAAAAGTTTGCCATTCAAAGGGCTATAAAAGAGGCAAAAGGAGATTTGATCTTAACTACCGATGCTGACTGTCTAATGACATCTAATTGGGTGCTAGGAATGGTTAGCTTTCAACGATCTACAAAGTCAAGTTTTATTTTAGGTCCCGTAAAAATGAATCGTGGAAAAAGTTGGTTCAAGACTTTTCAAGAGATAGAATTTGCTAGTTTGATGGCTTGCACATCAGGTACCTCAGCTTCAGGAAGGCCAATTCTTTCAAATGGAGCAAACTTGTGTTTTACAAAAGAGTTATTCTTAGAACTTGATCCATACAAGATGAATTTAAGAATACCCTCTGGAGACGATATTTTCTTTTTACAAGCCGTAAAAAATAGTAATCAAGATTACAATATTCAGTTTAATTCTGATCCTGAGGTTGTTGTTTCCACAAAAGTGAGTTATACTCTAACTAGCTTCATGAGTCAACGAATCAGATGGGCTAAAAAGGTTAGATATTTTAATGATGCAGACAGTACCCTCTTTGGCGCCTTCGTTTCAGGAATTAACTTACTAATCGTAATGCAGTTATTTTTAGTGCTCCTTGATCACAAATACCTTAATTTGTTCTTTAGCACAATAACAATAAAGTATATCTTAGATACAGTATTGCTTTATTCTGCTAACAAGTATATGAAAATAAAATATATTTTCTTAAAATCACTTTTGTTATCACTGATTTACCCATTCTATTTTATATGTATTGCTTTATTATCTTTAACCACAAATCCTCAATGGAAAGGAAGGAAAGCCAGTATTTAGTTTATGAATAATTACGAATCAAACGTATCGCCAACAAGATTAGCATGGCATAAACTAAGGACGAATAAATTGGCCATGTTTGGTCTATTTTTAGTGGTTACTTTTCTGATGGTTGCTATTTTGGGTCCATTAATAAGACCTGATTCATCGCCGAAATCAAATAATCAACATTTAGAGCTAGCGAGAAAAAACCCTGGCTTTAAGATTTCTTTTTTGCTTATCCCAAATGAAATAGATTCAGACCATCAAAGCTTTTTTGGAAAATGGATATTTGGAATTAAATCATCAAAGCTTGAACTTCCTTTTTATACAATGAAAGTAAATGAAAATGAACTTTTAGTTGAAAAATATACCGGCAATAATCCAAATGCTGGAGAAATTTTGACCTTTTATCCTTCTGATTTTGATTTGGAAACAATAACGATTAAGGAGATTGAATCCAATTTCATTGATCATCGAAATTATTACTTAGGCACTGATCGTTACGGAAGAGATATGTTAAGCAGATTAATGGCAGGAACTTGGATTTCTTTTACAGTTGGATTTATTTCAATTCTAATATCATTATTTGTAGGCATCGCATTGGGTGCATTAGCAGGATTTTATAAAGGGAGATTAGATGATTTTATTATGTGGTTTATTAATGTAGTATGGTCAATCCCAACCTTGTTACTAGTAATAGCAATAACCTTGGCCCTTGGGAAAGGGTTTTGGCAGGTTTTTATAGCTGTTGGTCTCACCATGTGGGTGGAAGTAGCCCGAGTAGTTAGAGGGCAAGTTATGGGGTTACGTGAAATGGAATATGTAGAAGCAGGGAAGGCTCTTGGATTTAGTAATCTCAAGATCATTATAAAACACATATTACCCAATACGATGGGTCCTATTATTGTGATTTCTGCAGCAAATTTTGCAGCAGCTATCCTCATAGAAGCAGGTTTGAGCTTTTTAGGACTTGGAGCACAACCACCTCAAGCTACATGGGGAAAAATGATTAGTGAACATAAAGGTTATATTATTACTGGAGATGCGTTTCTTGCGATATTTCCAGGTATTGCGATATTTCTTCTGGTTCTTTCTTTTGTCCTTCTTGGGAATGGACTGCGCGACGCATTTGATACCAAAAGAAATGTGACTTTATAATTTTAACAAGAGAGTAATTTATTCCTCTTGTTTTAAATGGGCAGACCACTGGCTCAATTTGGTAATTACTAATTCATAAACATGTTCCATTTCTTTGGGTCTATCAAGGTAATAGTTATAGTTGCTATCGAATGTTGACCTATTGGTATTCATAATTCTAAAGGCTGCATTGTAAATGCTATCGTTAGGAATGACACTGTCAGCTACCCTATGATAACCGAGTCTTATTATTGATTCCGCTATTTGAACTTCTGTTAATACATCAGCAAAGTGTTCCTCATTCCAGATATTTTCAGGCCGCTTCTTTTCAGAGGAACACGAAAAAAGTAAAAATCC